>NZ_SSXB01000111.1:0-9638 GCF_021698995.1 Blastococcus sp. KM273129
TCCCGCCGCTCGACGTCCTCGTCGGTCTCCTGGTCGGCGCGCGGCACCGGCGGCAGCACCGGCATGGGGAAGACCTGGGTGTCGTCCGCGGCCGGCACCATGGCGGTCGCGACGCTGGTCTCCCGGATCACCGGCCTGCTGCGCACGATCGTCCTGGCCGCGGCCCTCGGCGTCGGCCTGGTCGCCGACGCCTACAACACCGCGAACACGCTGCCGAACATCGTCTACGAGCTGCTGCTCGGCGGCGTGCTCACGTCGGTGATCGTGCCGCTGCTGGTGCACGCGCAGGAGCGCGACCGGGACGGGGGGACCGCCTACGCGCAACGGCTGGCGACGATCGCGCTGAGCGGCCTGCTCGTCATGACGGCGCTGGCCGTGCTCGCGGCACCGCTGCTGACCTCGCTCTACGGGCTCGACGAGGACCCCGACCAGTACCGGCTGGCCAACTGGCTGGCCCGGATCCTGCTGGTCGAGATCGTCTTCTACGGGCTCGGCGCGTTCGCCCAGGCCGTGCTGAACTCCCGCGGCGTCTTCGGCCCACCGGCGTGGGCACCGGTCCTGAACAACGTCGTCGTCATCGCCACCGGCCTGGTGTTCCTGGCCGCCAGCGGTCCGGGCGCGCTGGAGCCCTCCACCATCCCCGCCGGCCTGGTGTGGCTGCTCGGCGCGGGCACGGTGCTGGGCATCGCGGTGCAGGCGGCGGTGCTGCTGCCGCTGATGCGCCGGGCCGGCGTCCCGCTGCGGCCCCGCTGGGGTCTGCGCGACACCGGGCTGCGCGAGGCCGGCACCCTCGGCCTGTGGGTGATCGCCTACGTGGCCGTGAGCCAGGTCGGCGTGCTGGTCGCCCTCCGGGTGGCCAACGAGGCCGGCCGGGAGGGCGGCCTGGGCTCGGCGGCGTTCGGGTACGCGCAACTGCTGTTCCAGATGCCCTACGGCATCATCGGCGTCGCGCTGCTCACCGCGCTCGTCCCCCGCATGAGCCGCGCCGCCGCGCGCTCCGACGTGCCGGGTGTGGTCCAGGACCTCTCCCTGGGCACCCGTCTCTCGGCGCTCGGGCTGCTGCCGGTCACCGCCGCGCTGACCGTCCTGGGCCCGCCCCTGGGCGTCCTCGTCTTCGCCTGGGGCAACACCTCGGCCGACGAGGCCGCGGCCATCGGCACCGCGCTGGCCGCCGGCGCGTTCGGCCTGCTCCCGATGGCGGTCACCCTGCTGCAGCTGCGGGTGTTCTACGCGATGAAGGACGCCCGCACGCCCACCCTCATCCAGATCGGCATGGTCGCCGTCCGGGTGCCGCTGCTGCTGCTCGTCCCCGCGGTGGTCGACCCGGACCTCGTGGTGGCCGGGCTGATGGTCGCCACCGGGCTCACCTACGTGGCCGGCTGGGTCATCGGCGACCTCGCGCTGCGCCGGCGGCTCGGCGGGCTGCAGACCGGCGTTACCCTGGGCCCGGTGGCCCGGATCACGGCCGTCGCGGTCGTCGCCGGCCTGGCCGGCGGTCTTGTCCGGATCGTGACCGGCGACCTGGGCGAACGGTCGACGGCAGGCTCGCTCGCCGAAGTCCTCATCGGTACCTTGGTCATCGGCGGCGTCGCACTGACCGGTCTGGTGGTGGCCCGCGTTCCGGAGGTCCGGGAGCCCGTCGCTGCGCTGCGGGCCCGGCTGGGGCGCAGGTGACCGAGGGCCGGGCGGGGGAGCCGACCGTGCCGGAGCGTCCGCCTCGGCGGCCGGAGCAGCACAGGGAGTCGACAGTGTCGATGGCGTCCACGACCACCGGACTGCCCGACCGCTACCGACCGCTCGACCAGATCGGGCCCGACGAGACCACCCCGACCGGCGTCATCCAGAGCTGGCGGGCCAAGGACCGCGTCCTCAACCGCGACGTCGCCATCCGCGTGCACGTGCCGGCCGGCCCCGCCGCGCACGCCTGGATCACCCGCGCGCTCACCGCCGGCGGGCTGGCCACCCCCGCGCTGGCGATGGTCTACGACGCCTCGGAGGGCAGCGGTGACCCGCAGGCCCCGGGCGGCGCCGCCTACGTCGTCAACGAGTGGATCGACGGGGAGACCCTGGCCGAGCGGCTCCGCTCCGGCCCCATGCCCGAGCGCGACGTGCGACTGGTCCTGCGCCGGCTCGCGGAGGGCGTCGCCGAGGCGCACCGCGTGGGCCTGGCCGTCGGCGGCCTGACGCTGGAGAACGTCGTCCTCCGGCCCAACGGGCTGGTCGGCCTGCGGGCGGTGCCGGCGGCGTCGGGCACCGTGCACGGCGACATCACCGCGCTCGGCGAGCTGCTGGAGGCCTGCCTCACCGGCGTGGGCCCCGGCGCCCGGACCGCCACCGGCCCCTCCGACCTGGTGGCCCTGGCCCGCCGGGCCCGCTCCACCGAACCCGGCCAGGGGCTGTCCAGCGTGGCCGCGATGGCGTCGCTGCTCGCGGAGCGGCCGCGGACCGGGCCCACCCCGCCGCTGCCGCCGCACCGCGGGGAGGACGCCGAGGGCGGCCGACGCCGCCGCGGGCGGGACCGCCGGGCCGAGGCCGCCGCACCCGTGCGGCTGGAGCCCGGCACGCTGCCGCCCGTGCCGCCGGTGCGGCCCGGGGGCGACGACGAGCCCGCCCCCGTCGCCCGCTCACCCCACGACACCATCGCCGCCGGCCCGGCGCTCCCGCCGGCCCCACCTGCCGGTGAGGAGGAGCCGTTCGGGGTGCTGCACGCCGGCGGGTCGACCCCCGCCGGCCGGTACGCCGACCCCGCGGACCTCGACGAGGACGACGAGGACGACGCCCGGAAGCACCGGCTGGTGGTCGTCGCGCTGCCGCTGCTGGCCCTGCTCGTGGTGATCGCGCTCGCCTGGTGGATCGGGTCCAGCGTCCTGTCGGTGACCGACGCCGTGGACGAGGACATCGACGGCTCCACCCCGCCGGCCACCAGCGCCCCGGGCGCCGAGGGCGGCGCGGGCGAGGAGCCGGCCGGCGAGCCCGGGTCGGCGGCCGCCATCGCGGGGGCGCAGGTGTACGACCCGTTCGGCGACGGCGCGCCCGAGAACGACGACGACGTCCCGCTGTCCTACGACGGCGACCCGGCCACCAGCTGGCCCACGCTCACCTACCGGGGCTCCCCGGCGTTCGGGAACCTCAAGCCCGGCGTGGGCGTCGTCTACGACCTCGGCTCCCCCCAGGACCTCACCGGGGTGACCGTCCAGACGGCGCTCCCCGGCGCCACCGTCGAGATCCGCACCGCCGACACCGCGGACGGGGCGCTGGACGACTTCGCCGTCGCCGCGAACGGCACGCTGGAGCAGCACACCGAGCTCCCCTTCGACGACACCGTCACCGCGCGCTACGTCCTGGTCTGGCTCACCGGGCTGGTCGACAGCCCGGACGGCTTCTCCGCGGAGCTCGCCGAGGTGGAGATCAGCACCGCCGGCTGACGGCGGACCAGGGTGATCACCGGCGGGTCGTACGGGGAATGCCGCCCCTAGGATCGTCGTTGTGCCGCCCGTGACTGCAGACCAGCCGACCCCTGGCCCCGCCGTGACCACCGGTGAGGTGACCCAGCCGGCGATCCCGCCCGCCGAGCACGACGGCGTCCGCGACCTCATCATCATCGGCTCGGGGCCCGCCGGGTACACGGCCGCCACCTACGCCGCCCGGGCGAACCTCCACCCGCTGGTGTTCGAGGGTTCGCAGTTCGGTGGTGCGCTCATGACGACCACCGAGGTCGAGAACTTCCCCGGGTTCCCCGAGGGCATCCAGGGGCCCCAGCTCATGGACGACATGCGCACCCAGGCCGAGCGCTTCGGCGCCGAGCTGGTGCCGTCGGACGTGACCGAGGTCGACCTGACCGCCGAGCCGAAGATCGTCAAGGTCGGCGACCAGGTGCACCGCGCGCACGCGGTGATCGTGGCCACCGGCTCCAAGTACCGGTACCTCGGCCTGGACAACGAGCAGCGGCTGCTGGGCCGCGGCGTCTCCGCCTGCGCCACCTGCGACGGCTTCTTCTTCCGCGACCAGGACATCGTCGTCGTCGGCGGCGGTGACTCGGCGATGGAGGAGGCCACCTTCCTCACCCGGTTCGCCAAGAGCGTCACCGTCGTCCACCGGCGCGAGGAGCTCCGCGCCTCGAAGATCATGCAGAAGCGGGCGCAGGACAACGAGAAGATCCGCTGGGCCCTCGGCAAGCAGGTCACCGACGTCCTCGGCGACACCACCGTCTCCGCCGTCGAGCTGACCGACACCACCACCGGTGCCACCGAGACCATGCCGGTGAGCGGCATGTTCGTCGCCATCGGCCACGACCCGCGCAGCGAGCTCTTCGCCGGCCAGCTCAAGCTGGACGACGAGGGCTACATCCAGGTCGACCACCCGACCACCCGGACCAACATCGACGGCGTCTTCGCCTGCGGTGACGTCGTCGACCACATCTACCGCCAGGCGATCACGTCGGCCGGCACGGGTGCCGCCGC
Source organism: Blastococcus sp. KM273129 (assembly GCF_021698995.1). NCBI lineage: Bacteria > Bacillati > Actinomycetota > Actinomycetes > Geodermatophilales > Geodermatophilaceae > Blastococcus > Blastococcus sp. KM273129. The sequence goes on from NZ_SSXB01000111.1 coordinate 4,461, forward strand.
CGCGATCGACGCCGAGCGGTGGCTCGCCGAGACCTTCGACGAGCGCTGAGCCCGCATCGGGCTCGCCCAGCCGGGCATAACCGGTCCACGCGACCGGTTGTCGTGCCAGGCAACCTCGTCAGCGCCAGCAACGAGCCAGTCGACCGAGAGGGAGAACGACCATGGCAGGCAACACCGTGACCGTCACCGATTCCAGCTTCGCCACCGACGTGCTGGGCAGCGACAAGCCCGTGCTCGTCGACTTCTGGGCGGAGTGGTGCGGTCCGTGCAAGATGGTCGCCCCGGTGCTGGAGGAGATCGCCGCCGAGCACGGCGACAAGCTCACCATCGCCAAGCTGAACATCGACGAGAACCCGCAGATCGCCCGTGACTACCAGGTCATGTCCATCCCGACCATGACGGTCTTCCAGGGCGGCAAGCCGGTGAAGAGCATCATCGGCGCCAAGCCCAAGGGCGCCATCCTGAGCGACCTCGCCGACTACATCTGAGCACCAGAGCGTGCTCGCGGAGGCCCACCCGTCCACCGGACGGGTGGGCCTCCGCCGTTCCCGGGGGCGGGGTGCCGCCCCGGGCGCGCCGACGACACCGGCAGGGACGACAATCGGCGCACGATGGGAACCGACAGCCGCATGCAGCCCTTGGGGCGGGGGGACCGCGGGCCGGCCGTGGCCGACGTGCACGCCGCCCTCCGCAGCCTGGGCCTCCTCCCCGCATCCCCCGACGGTCCCGACCCGGCCCTGGAGTCGGCGGAGTACGACGCCGGCACCGAGCTCGCCGTCCGCCACTTCCAGCAGGTCCGCGGCCTCTCGGTCGACGGCCGGGTGGGCGAGGAGACCTACCGGGCGCTCAGCGAGGCCCGCTGGTCGCTGGGGGACCGGCTGCTCCGCTACGACCCCGAGCGGCCGATGCGCGGCGACGACGTCACCGGCCTCCAGGAGCGTCTCCTCGAGCTGGGCTACGACGCCGGCCGGGCCGACGGCATCCTGGGCCCGGAGACCGAGCAGGGGCTGCGGGCGTTCCAGCGCGACTACGGGCTGACCTCCGACGGCACCTGCGGCCCCGCGACGCTACGCGCGCTGCGCCAGCTCGGCCGCAAGGTCACCGGCGGCCGCCCCCAGCTGCTGCGGCAGAGCGCCTCCTTCGTCGAGAGCGGCCCGCACCTGATCGGGCGGCGCATCGTCGTCGACGCCGGCCACGGCGGGCCGGACACCGGCTTCACGGTGGGGGAGACCACCGAGGCCGACCTGGTGTTCGACCTCGCCTCCCGCATCGAGGGCCGGCTGGCGGCCGCGGGCGCCACCGTCTACCTCACCCGCGGTCGCGGGCAGGGGCCGGCGCACGCCGAGCGCACCGCGTTCGCCAACGACGCCCGGGGCGACCTCTTCATCTCGCTGCACCTGGACGCGCACCGCTCCGAGCACGCCCGGGGGGTCGCCAGCTACTACTACGGGACCGGCTCCGGCGCCTCCTCCACCGTCGGCGAGCAGTTCGCCAACCTGGTGCGCCGGGAGATCGTGGCCCGCACCGGCCTGCTCGACCTCGGGTCGCACCCGAAGACGTGGGACCTGCTGCGCATGACCCGGATGCCCGCCGTCCGCGTCGACTGCGGCTACCTCTCCCACCCGGTGGACCGGCTGCTGCTGCTGGACGCCCGCGTCCGCAGCGCCATCGCCCACGGTGTCCTCGCCGCCGTCCAGCGGCTCTACCTGCCGGCCGAGGCGGACCCGGCCACCGGGACCTTCCTGCTCCCCGGGAGGGCGTAGCCGCAGAGCCCACGCGCCCGGCCACCGGCCCCGCCGAACGGTCCACCCGTCACCGGTGGTCCCACCGGGCGGCCATCCCACCGCGCCTACACTCCTGGGGTGGCCACCTCCCCGCCCGGCTCGCCTGCCGGTCCCGGACAGCAGGGGGCGCACCCGGGTGCGCACCCCCACCCCGCGCCGCGTCATCCGCGGCTCGACCCGCTGGCCGACCGCTACGCAGCACGCACCCACGGGATGAAGACCTCGGAGATCCGGGCGCTGTTCTCCGTCGTCAGCCGGCCCGAGGTCGTCTCCCTGGCCGGTGGCATGCCGGCCGTGACCGCGCTGCCGCTGGACGCCGTCGGCTCCATGATCGGCGACCTCGTCTCCGGGATGGGCGCGCAGACGCTGCAGTACGGCTCGGGTCAGGGCGACCCGCGGCTGCGCGAGCGGATCTGCGACGTCATGGCCCTCGAGGGGATCACCGACGCCTCGCCCAGCGAGGTCGTCGTGACCGTCGGCTCGCAGCAGGGGCTGGACCTGGTCACCCGCGTCTTCGTCGACCCCGGCGACGTCATCCTCGCCGAGGCGCCGTCCTACGTCGGCGCGCTGGGCGTCTTCCAGTCCGCCGAGGCGCGGGTCCGGCACGTCGCCATGGACGACGACGGGCTGATCCCGGAGGCGCTCGAGGAGGCGCTCGTCGCCTGCCGCGCCGCCGGCGACCGGGTGAAGTTCCTCTACACGGTGCCGAACTTCCACAACCCGGCCGGTGTCACCCTCTCCGAGCCGCGCCGTGAGGCGATCATGGCGATCGCCGAGCGCTGGGACCTGCTCGTCATCGAGGACAACCCCTACGGCCTGCTCGGCTTCGACCGGGAGCCCATGCGCGCCCTGCGCGCCCGCGACTCCCGGCGGGTCATCTACCTCGGCTCGTTCTCCAAGACCTTCTCGCCGGGCCTGCGGGTGGGCTGGGTGCTCGCCCCCCTCGCCGTCCGCGAGAAGCTCGTCCTGGCCACCGAGGCGCAGGTGCTCTGCCCGCCGTCGCTGACGCAGTACGCCGTCGCCCGGTACCTGGACACCCAGCCCTGGCGGGAGCAGATCAAGCTGTTCACCGAGCTCTACCGCGAGCGCCGCGACGCCACGCTGGAGTCCCTTGCCGCCCTGATGCCGGCGGGCACCACCTGGACCCGTCCGGACGGCGGCTTCTACGTGTGGCTGAAGCTCCCCGACGGGCTGGACGCCAAGCTCATGCAGCCACGGGCGGTCGGAGCCCACGTCGCCTACGTGCCGGGGATCGGCTTCTACGCCGACGGCAGCGGCCAGGAGTACATGCGGCTGTCGTACTGCTACCCCGAGCCCGACCAGATCCGCGAGGGCGTCCGCCGCCTCTCCCGCGTCGTGGAGGCGGAGCTGGACCTGCACTCCACGTTCGACAAGGTCGACACCGGCACCTTCCGGGCGATCCGCCCCGGGTCCGGCCACGACGCCGAGTCGATGGTCGGTCCGGCGAACAGCGACACGTACGAGGACGGCCGATGAGCGAGACCGCGCCCACCGCAGAGCCCGCCGCGGCCGAGGAGCGCCACCCGCTGCGCGCCGTCGTCCTCGCCGGCGGGCTGACCTTCGAGCGGGAGGTCAGCCTCTCCTCGGGCACCCAGGTGGTCGAGGAGCTCACCCGCGCCGGTGTGGACGCCGAGCTGCGGGACGCCGACGCCGACCTGCTGCCGGGGCTCGCCGCGGCGCCGGCCGACGCCGTCTTCATCGCCCTGCACGGCGCAACCGGTGAGGACGGCGCCCTCCGCGCCGTCCTCGACCTGGCCGGGGTCCCCTACGTCGGCTCACCGGCGGCGGCGTGCCGGCTCGCCTGGGACAAGCCGGCCGCGAAATCCGTGGTCCGCACCGCCGGCCTGACCACACCCGACTGGGTCGCGCTGCCGCACAGCACCTTCCGCGAGCTGGGCGCCGGCGCGGTGCTGGACCTCATGGTCGCCCGCCTGGGCCTGCCGCTCATGGTGAAGCCGGCGTCGGGTGGGTCCGCCCTCGGCGTGCAGAAGGTCAGCCGCGTCGAGGACCTCCCCGCGGCCATGGTGAGCTGCTTCGCGTACGGCGACACCGTGATGGTCGAGCGCTACGTGGAGGGGGTCGAGGTGGCCCTGGCCGTCATCGACCTGGGCGAGGGGCCGGTCGCGCTGCCCGCCGTCGAGATCGAGCCGGAGTCCGGCGTCTTCGACTACAGCTCCCGCTACTCGCCTGGTCTCACCGAATACCATGCGCCCGCGCGCATCCCGGACGACGTCGCCGCCCGCGCCGCCGAGGTCGCCGTCCGGGTGCACGAGGTCCTGGGCCTGGCCGACCTGTCCCGCACCGACGCGATCATCACGCCCGACGGGGAGGTGCACTTCCTCGAGGTCAACGTCTCCCCGGGGCTCACCGAGACCTCGATGTTCCCCATGGCCGTCGAGGCGGCCGGGTACGACCTCGGCACCGTGCTGGGCCGGCTGCTCGCCCGGCGGGCCGGGAACCCCGGCTAGGCCGACCTCCGCGAGAGCCGATACGAAGGCCCCTTCCGTCAGTGACGGAAGGGGCCTTCGTATCGGCTAGGGGTCAGACCTCGGGTCGGCGGCCGGTGATGTCCGGAGCCATGACGCCGATGATGCGCTGCAGGTCGTCCACCGAGCCGAATTCGACGACGATCTTCCCCTTCGAGCGGCCGATCTGGATCTTCACCTTCGTCTCGAACATGTCCGAGAGCCGGGAGCCCAGCTCCTCGACGCCGGGCGCGGAGATGCGCCGCGTCCGCCGCTTGGCCGCGGGCTCCTCCGCGGCGGCCAGGGCGACGGCCTCCTCGGTGGCGCGCACCGACAGCCCCTCGGCGACGATGCGGGTGGCCAGGGCGTCCTGGGCGACCGGGTCCTGCAGGCCGAGCAGTGCGCGGGCGTGCCCGGCGGAGATGACGCCGGCGGCGACGCGGGTCTGCACCTTCACCGGCAGCTTCATCAGCCGGATGGTGTTGGTGACCTGCGAACGGCTGCGACCGATCCGCTGCGCGAGCTCCTCGTGGGTGGCCCCGAACTCCTCGAGCAGCTGCTGGTAGGCAGCGGCCTCCTCCAACGGGTTCAGCTGGACGCGGTGGATGTTCTCCAGGAGGGCGTCGCGCAGCATGGCGTCGTCGGTGGTGTCCCGGACGATCGCCGGCACGGTCCCCAGTCCCGCGGCGCGGGCGGCACGCAGCCGCCGCTCGCCCATGATGAGCTCGTAGCGCCCGGCCTCGGCCTCCCGGACGACGATCGGCTGGAGCAGGCCGAACTCCTTGACGCTGTGCGTCAGCTCCTCCAGGGCCTCGTCGTCGAAGACCTGGCGCGGCTGCTTGGGGTTGGGGACGACGTCCTCGACCGAGACCTCGCGCAGCTGCGCACCCGGCACGCCCACGGCGTCG
>NZ_SSXB01000112.1:0-9522 GCF_021698995.1 Blastococcus sp. KM273129
CCCCGCACCCGAACCGGAGGTCCCCCCGCGTGACTGACTCCTCGCTGGCCGAGCTGTCGGACAACCTCTTCTCCGTCAGCGTCGCGCTCTACTCCGTCGCGCTGCTCGCCTTCTGCGCGCAGCTGGCCTTCGGCCGGCGGGTGGCGCGCGGCCGCGAACTGGCTGCCGTGGGGGCCGGGGCCACCGTCGCCCCGCCCCTGGACACCGGGGACGCCCCGGCCGAGACGCCGCGGGGCAACCGGTGGGGGCTGGCCGCCATCGGGCTGACCGTCCTGGGTGCGCTCGCCCACGCCGGCATCCTGGTCACCCGCGGCATGGCCACCGACCGGCTGCCGTGGGGCAACATGTACGAGTTCGCGACGGCGGTCGTGCTCGTCGCGGTCGTGGCCTACGTGGTGCTCGCGGTGCGCACGCCCAACCTGCGGCACATCGGCGTCTTCGTGCTGGGCCCGGTGGTGCTCTCGCTGGTGGCCATCGGCCTGGGCCTCTACACCGAGGCCGCGCCGGTGGTCGCCGCGCTGCGGTCGTCCTGGCTGGCCATCCACGTCACGGCGGCCATCATCGGCTTCGGCGTCTTCATGGTCAGCGGCATCGCCGCGGCGCTGTACCTGGTGAAGGCGCGGCCGGGTGCGGACGAGGGCGGCGGCGTCGTCTCCCGGATGCCCGCGGCCGCGACGCTGGACCGCGTCGCCCACCGCACCGCGGTGCTCGGCTTCCCGATCTGGACCTTCGCGGTCATCGCCGGCGCCATCTGGGCCGAGGCCGCGTGGGGCCGCTTCTGGGGCTGGGACCCGAAGGAGACCTGGTCGTTCGTCGCCTGGGTCGTCTACGCGGCCTACCTGCACGCCCGGACGACGTCGGGCTGGCGGGGGCGCAAGGCGGCGTGGGTCAACGTGGTCGGCCTCGCCGTCATGATCTTCAACCTGACGTTCGTCAACCTGGTCTCCAGCGGGTTGCACAGCTACGCCGGGGTCTGACCGCGTCTCCCCCGTCCGGGCGGCGCCGCGCGGGCAATGCCGCCCGTCGTCGGTCCCGCGTGCTTCCATGCCCCCATGGAGCTGACCAGCAGCGCACCGGCAGGCGGGGAGGCGGCCCGTGGGTAGGCACGAGGCGGCCGAGGGCGCCTCGCCGCACCCGCTCGTCGCCGCGGCGCTCGCCGGCCGGTCGTCGGACGCCGCCGGCGGGCCCCGCCACGAGCCGCGAGCAGCGGTGGACGGAGGGGGCCTCGGCTGGCCGGGCGACGAGCCCGCCCCAGGCGGCGGTGGGCTGGGGTGGCCGGACGCCGGCACCGAGGAGCAGGCGGCCACCCAGCAGCACGCGGAGGCCACCGGTCCGCCCGCCATCGCCGAGACGCCGCCGAGGCGCGGCTGGCGCCGGCTGTTCGGCTCGGCGCCGGCCGCCTAGCTCAGGTCGCGGGACGGCTCAGGTCGGGGAACCGTCGTCCCGGCGGGCCCGGCGCTCGAGCTCGCGCAGGAACTCCGGGTCGTCGTCCGGCGCCACGAACTTGACCGGGCCCTTGGGCCGCTGGGGACGGCGCGCAGGACGCGCGCTCCCCTCGGGCCCGGCGTTCGCCGCGGCGCGCACCACCAGGGCGACCACCACGACCGCAACCACGAGAACCACCAGGAACACCACGGGCCCACCCCCTCGTCGGACTCCAGCGTACGTCGGCGGCGATACTCGGTGCCGCACAACCGACATCGCTACCCCCGTGCAGGACGGAGAACCGCCATCGACGCCGTGGACCGGCAGCTGGTCGAGCTGCTGAGCGCCAACGGGCGCGCCAGCTACGCCGAGCTCGCCCGTCAGGTGGGGCTCTCCTCGCCGGCCGTGCACGAGCGGGTGGGCAAGCTGGAGACGGCCGGGGTGATCCTCGGGTACCGCGCCGTCGTCGACCCGGCGGCCGTGGGGCGCCCGGTGACCGCGCTGGTGAGCCTGATCGAGAGCGACGCCGTCGACGACCCGCGGGTGCAGGACGAGCTGCTCGCGATCCCCGCCGTCGAGGACTGCTGGCGCGTGGCCGGCGGTGAGGACTACGTGCTGAAGGTGCGCGTGACCGACATCGCGGCACTCGAGGAGACCATCGACGCGTTGAACCGCATCAGAGGGGTCGCACGCACGAGGACGACGGTCGTTCTCTCGACCAAGTGGGAGGGCCGTCATGGCTGAGCAGCAGAACCCGGCCGGTGCGCCGGTGGGCCCGGCGGGTGGCGCGGCCGCGCCGCCGAAGGTCCTGCCCTGGCTGGTGATGTACACCGTGGGCCGGTTCGCGATCGCCGCGGCGCTGGTCCTGGTGCTCTGGTGGGCCGGGCTCGGCAGCTTCCCGGGCCTGCTGTTCGGCCTGCTCCTGTCGATGCCGGTCTCCTACGTGCTGCTCCGGCCCTCGCGCGAACGGCTCACCGAGGCGCTCGCGGCGCGCAGCGTCGCCCGGCGCGCGGCCCGCGAGGACCTGAGGGACCGCCTCAGCGGCGGCGCGGCGGAGTGACCGCGCCCAGCTGAGGGCGAGCCCGGCGGACGGTGCGTCGAAGGCGACGTCGAGCCGCTCCACCGACCGATAGGCCGCATCAGGACTCGGCTCACCGGCCGCTGGAGCGGCTCGACCCGCGTGGCAGCAGGAGCTGCGGGCCCTCGGAGCGACCGTCGGCCGACCGTCCTACTGGAGCGTCACCCGTGCCGCCGGACCTAGCTGAGCGCCAGCCCGGCGGCGAGCAGGACGCCGGTGGCCAGGGTCAGCAGGCCGGTGGACGCGAGCACCGCGATGAGCGCCGGGCCGCGCGCGCCCGCCAGCACCGTCCGCGCCGGACCGAGGGCGAGCGGCGCGGCGGCCAGCGCCAGCAGCGCCCACGGCCGCGTCACGCCGACCGCCGCGACCACGGCGAACGGGACGGCGAGCAGCGCGGCGTAGAGCAGCCGCGTGCCGCGGTCGCCGAGCAGCACCGCCAGCGTGCGCTTGCCGACCCGGGCGTCGCCCTCGATGTCGCGCAGGTTGTTCGCCACGAGGATCGCCACGATCAGCAGGCCCACGGGCACCGACACCGCGAAGGCCAGCCCCGGCAGCGTGCGGGTCTGCACGTAGGTGGTGCCGACGACGGCCACCGGGCCGAAGAAGACGAAGACGAAGACCTCCCCGAGGGCCCGGTAGCCGTAGGGGAGGGGGCCGCCGGTGTAGGTCCAGGCGGCGGCGATGCAGACCGCGCCCACCGCCACCAGCCACCAGCTCGACAGCGCCGCCAGCGCCAGCCCCGCGACCCCGGCGACGGCGAAGGCGGCGAGCGCCGCCACGAGCACCTGCCGGGCGGTGGCGGCGCCGGAGCCGACGAGCCGCATCGGGCCGACCCGGTCGGCGTCGGTGCCGCGCTTCCCGTCGGAGTGGTCGTTGGCGTAGTTGACGCCGACCTGCAGCGCCAGCGCCACGACCAGGGCGAGCAGCGCGGGCACGAGCCGGAACCCGTCCAGCGCGATCGCGGCGCCGGTGCCGACGAGCACCGGCGCGACCGCCGCGGGCAGGGTGCGGGGGCGGGCGCCGGCCAGCCACTGGGCGGGGGTGGCCATCAGACCTCCGGGGTGCGGGCCGCGACGGCGCGGCGGTCGGGCTTGCCCGTGTGCAGGGTGGGGATGGCGTCGACCAGGTGCAGCTCCCGGGGCGCGGCCGCGGCGCCGAGCCGCTCGGTCACCCACGGGCGCAGCTCGGCGAGCGCGGGGGCGCCGCCGGACGCCGGGACGACGGCGGCGACGACGCGCTGCCCCCACTCCGGATCGGGGCGCCCGAAGACGACGGCGTCGGCGACGGCGGGGTGCTCGCGCAGCGCGGCCTCCACGGCGACGGGCGCGACGTTGACCCCGCCGGAGATGACGACGTCGTCCAGCCGACCGTGCACGGTGAGCCGCCCGGCGCCGTCGAGCGCACCGGCGTCGCGGGTGCGGAACCAGCCTCCGGTGAACGCGGCGGCCGTGGCCGCCGGGTCGCCGCGGTACCCCAGCGCCAGCACCGGGCCGGCCAGTTCGACGCCGCCGTCGGCGATCCGCACCCGCACCCCGTCGAGCGGCACGCGGTCGTAGACGCACCCCCCGGCGGTCTCGGTCATCCCGTAGGTCGTCACGACGGCGACACCCTCCTCCCGGGCGCGGGCGAGCAGCGCGGGGTCGGTGGCCGCGCCGCCGACCAGGACCGCGTCGAAGGAGCGCAGCGCGCCCGGTTCGGCGTCCAGGGCGCGGCGCAGCTGGGTCGGGACCAGCGAGGTGTAGCGGCGGTCGCCGGCCGGCATGCGGGCCACGGCGTCGGCGAGGGGCTCCCCGTCGCGGAGCCGCGTCGGGGTCCGGCCGGTCAGCAGCGAGCGGCACAGCACCTGCAGCCCGGCGATCGCCGACACCGGGAGGGCGAGCAGCCAGCTCCCGGGGCCGCCGATCCGGTCCAGGGTCGCGGCCGCCGAGGCCCGGAGGGCGCCGGCGGGGAGCAGCACCCCGCGACCGCCTCCGGTGGAGCCGGAGGTGACGACGACGACGTCGGCGCCCGGCTCCAGCGGCTCGCCGGGGCGGAGGACGGTCCGCGCCGCATCGACCACCGCCGGCGGGCCGGCGGGCAGCACGGCCAGCGGGCGCTCACCGTCCAGCGCCGCGCGGACGTCGTCGTCGGAGAGCTCACCCGCGGCCACGAGGGTCAGCTGCCGAGCCACGAGGGACGAGGGTACGGCCCGGCCGGAATAGGGTGATCACCGTGACCGCCCTCCCCACGACCGCGTTGCCGGCGGGGATCACCGAGCTGGCGGTCTACGAGGTGCCGCTGCGCACCCGCTTCCGGGGGATCGACGTGCGCGACGGCGTGCTGCTGCGCGGGCCGGCCGGCTGGGGCGAGTTCTCGCCGTTCTGGGACTACGACGCCGCCGAGAGCCGCCGCTGGTGGGCCGCCGCGGTGGAGGCGGCCACCGAGGGGTTCCCCGCGCCGGTGCGCTCGAGCGTGCCGGTGAACGTGACGGTGCCCGCCGTCGACGCGGAGCGGGCGCGCGCGATCGTCGCCGCCTCGGGCTGCCGCACCGCCAAGGTCAAGGTCGCCGAGCCCGGGCAGACGGCAGCCGACGACCTCGCCCGCGTCGAGGCGGTGCGCGACGCGCTGGGCCCCGGCGGGGCGATACGGGTGGACGCCAACGCCGCCTGGGACGTCGGCACCGCGGCGCGCCGGATCCGCGAGCTCGACGCCGCCGTGGGGCTGGAGTACGTCGAGCAGCCGTGCGCCACGCTGCCGGAGCTGGCCGCCCTGCGCCGGCGGATCGACGTCCGGGTCGCCGTGGACGAGGGGGTGCGGCGCTCGGCCGACCCGCTCGCCGTGGACCTGCGGGAGGCCGGCGACGTCGTCGTCCTCAAGGTGCAGCCGCTGGGCGGCGTGCGGGCGGCGCTGCGGGTCGCGGAGGCGCACGGGCTGCCGTGCGTCGTCTCCTCGGCGCTGGAGTCCTCGGTCGGGATCGCCGCCGGTGTCGCGCTGGCCGCCGCCCTGCCGGAGCTGCCGTTCGCGTGCGGCCTGGCCACCGTGGCGCTGTTCACCGGCGACGTGTCGTCGTCCCCGCTGCTGCCGGTGGACGGCGCACTGCCGGTGGTCCGGCCGGAGCCCGACCGCGTCCCTCCCGCCGGGGACGGGACGGCTGCCCGGTGGCTGACCCGGATCGACGAGGTGCTCGCCGCGTGAACCCCTCCACCGCCTTCGCCCGCGTGCTGGTCGACGAACTGGTCCGCGGCGGCGTCACCGACGCCGTGCTTGCCCCCGGCTCGCGGTCGGCGCCGTTCGCGCTGGCGCTCGCGGCGGCCGAACGGGACGGCCGGCTGCGGCTGCACACGCGCATCGACGAGCGGACGGCGGCGTTCCTCGCGCTCGGGCTGGCGAAGCGGTCCGGCCGCCCCGTGCCCGTGGTGACGACCTCGGGGACGGCGACCGCGCACCTGCACGCCGCCGTGCTGGAGGCCGACGCCAGCGGGGTGCCGCTGCTGGCGCTCACCGCCGACCGGCCACCGGAGCTGCGCGCGACCGGCGCCAACCAGACGATCGAGCAGGCCGGGCTGTACGGGGCCGCGGTCCGCTGGGCCGCCGACGTCGGGGTGCCCGAGGCGGGCCGCGAGGAGGCGCAGAACCGCTACTGGCGCTCACTGGTCGCCAAGGCGCTCACCATCGCTTCGGGCACCCTCTCGGCCGATCCCGGCCCGGTGCACCTGAACCTGGCGCTGCGCGAGCCGCTGCTGCCCGGCGACGAGCCCGCGGAGCTGATCGGCCCCTGGGCGGGCCGTCCCGGCGGACGGCCGTGGACAGCGGCCGAGCCGTCGGCCGGGGCGGCGGGGTGGGCGGGGCGGGTGCTCCGCCTGCCGCCGCGCACGCTGGTGATCGCCGGCGACGGCCCGCCGCACGCCGCGCCCGGACTCGCCGAGGGCTCCGCGTGGCCCGTCGTCGCCGAGCCCAGCAGCGGATTCTGGGGGCTGCCGGGCGGTGTGCGCGGGGGCGTGCTGGCGCTCGGCGCGGCGGACTGGCTGGCCGCGCACCGGCCCGAGCGGGTGCTCGTGGTGGGTCGCCCGACGCTCTCCCGGCCGGTCAACGCCCTGCTGGCCGACCCCGCCGTCACGGTCGAGACGGTGAGCGCCTCCCCGCGGTGGGCCGACGCCGGCCGGTCGAGCAGCGCCGTCCGGCGGCTGCTCGCCGGCGCCGAGCCCGGCGAACCGGTCGACGCGGAGTGGACGGCCGCGTGGGACGCGGCAGCCGGGCGGGTGGGCGCGGCGGTGGACGCGGTGCTGGACGGCGCCCCGGCGCTGACCGCCGCGCGGCTGGCCCGCGACGTCGTCGCCGCGCTGCCCGCCGGGGCGCTGCTGGTGCTCGGGTCCTCCACGCCGGTGCGGGACGTGGACCGGCTGGCGGTGCCGCGGGCCGACGTCACCGTGCTGGCCAACCGGGGCGTGGCCGGGATCGACGGGACGATCTCGACCGCCGTGGGGGCGGCGCTGCTGCACGGCGGGCCGGCGTTCGCCCTGATGGGGGACCTGACCTTCCTGCACGACCTGACCGGGCTGCTGCTCGGCGAGGGGGAGCCGCGGCCGGACCTCACCGTGGTCGTGCCCGACAACGACGGCGGCGGGATCTTCGCCCAGCTGGAGCCGGGGCAGGACGGCTACGCCGCGGACTACCGGCGGGTCTTCGGCACGCCGCACGGGCGGGACCTGGTCGCGGTCGCCGAGTCGCTGGGGTGGCCGGCGACCCGGGTGTCGACGCCGGCGGAGCTGCAGGCGGTGCTGGGGCTCGGCGGCCCGCAGGTCGTCGTCGTCGGCACCGACCAGCGCGCCGAGGCGCAGCTCGCGACCGACCTCCGCACCGCCGCTGCCCGCGCGCTGGGCGGGTAGCCGCGCTCAGCTCTCCAGCGCGGCCTGGAACGCGGCGAACTTCGACTGGGTCTCGGCCAGCTCGGCGGCCGGGTCGGAGCCGGCGACGATGCCGCAGCCGGCGAACAGCCGCGCCCCGCCGTCCGCCGTGAGCTCCGCGCAGCGCAGCGCGAGCCCGAACTCACCGTCGCCCCGGGCGTCCATCCACCCGACCGGACCGGCGTAGCGGCCGCGGTCCATCCCCTCCAGCTCGCCGATCAGCGCGGCGGCGTCGGTCGTGGGCGTGCCGCAGACGGCGGCCGTCGGGTGCACCGCCCCCACGAGCTCCAGCAGGCCGGCCGGCACCCGCTGCGTGCCGACGACGTCGGTGGCCAGGTGCCGCACGTTGGCGAGGGTCAGCAGCTCGGGCTCACCCGGCGCGGTGAGCTCACCGCAGTAGGGCTCCAGCGCGCGGACCAGCGAGTCGACGGCGAGCGCGTGCTCCACGCGGTCCTTCGCCGACCCGAGGAGCGCCGTGGCGAGCCGCTCGTCCTCCGCGCCGGCCCCGCGCGGCGCTGTGCCGGCCAGCACGCGGGAGGAGAGCTGCCGCCCGGTGCGCCGCAGCAGCAGCTCGGGGGTCGCTCCCAGCAGCCCGTCGACGGCGAAGGTCCAGCAGCCGGGGAAGCGCGCCGCCAGCCGGTGCAGCAGCCGCCGCGGGTCGAGGGCGGGCTCCGCGGAGACCAGCAGGTCCCGGGCCAGCACCACCTTGGCCAGGTCACCCGCGGCGATCCGCTCCACGGCGGCCGCGACGGCGGCGCACCAGCTCGCCGGGTCCAGCGCGCCGTCGGCGTAGCGCAGTCGGGGGGCCGGGGAGTCGCCGTCCCGGACGGGCGCCGGCAGCTCCGGCGCGGCACCGATCGCGGTGACCCACCCGACGCCGTCCCGCCGTCCCACGACGACCTCGGGGACGACGAAGACCGACGTGCCGGCCACCGGGTCGAAGGCGATGCTGCCGAAGAGGACCGGCCCCGACCCGGGCACGCCGACGTCGTCGCCGACGTCGAGCCCGGCCACGTAGGTGTCCCACCAGTCGGCGGCCTCGGCCAGCGCGCCGGGGCCGGAGACCTCGAGCCGGGCCGCCTCGCCCCAGCCGACGAGGCCCTCGCCGCGCCGCACCCAGGAGAGCCCGGCCCCCGCCGGCAGCAGGTCGAGCAGCTCACCCGCGGCGTCGGCGCGGACCGTGCTGACGGTGTCGGCGGCCGCTGCCGGTGAGGTGAGGGCGGCCGCAGTCACGTGATCAGAGTAGGCAGCCTTGTAGCGTCGACGCCGTGGCAGACCGGCGAGACGACCCGCACACCGCCGGCGTGAGGGCCGGGCTGGACAAGCGACCGGCCGAGGTCGCGGCGATGTTCGACCGGGTCGCCGAGCGCTACGACCTCACGAACACGGTGCTCTCCGGCGGCCTGGACGGCTCCTGGCGGCGGGCCACCCGCGAGGCCCTGGGCGCCCGCCCCGGGCAGACGGTGCTGGACGTCGCGGCCGGTACGGCGGTCTCGACGGTGGAGCTCGCGGCCGGCGGCGTGCACGCGATCGCCTGCGACTTCTCCCAGGGCATGCTGCGCGCCGGCGCAGCCCGGCCGGTGCCGAAGGTGGCCGGTGACGCGATGGCGCTGCCGCTGGCCGACGAGAGCGTCGACGGCGTGGTCATCTCCTTCGGCCTGCGCAACGTGGCCGACCCCGACGCCGCGCTGCGCGAGTTCTCCCGGGTCACCCGCCCGGGCGGCACCCTGGTCGTCTGCGAGTTCTCCAGCCCCACCTGGGGGCCGTTCCGCACCCTGTACACCGAGTACCTCATGAAGGCGCTGCCGCAGATCGCCCGGGCGGTGAGCAGCAACCCCGAGGCCTACGTCTACCTGGCCGAGTCGATCCGCGCCTGGCCCGACCAGCCGGCCCTGGCCGCGCGGCTGCAGGCGGCCGGCTGGGCGGACGTCGCCTGGCGGGACCTGACCGGTGGCATCGTCGCCTTGCACCGGGGCCGCAAGGCCTGAGCCCCTCCGGCTGAGCCGGTTGCTCGGAAGTGTCGTACCCCGTACGTACGTTCGAGCCGTGCCCACCGCCGAGCTGAGACGCAGCCCTCTCGAGGGCGCGCTCGTGGGGTGGCTGCTGGAGCTGCGGCCGACGGTCGCGCGGTTGCCG
>NZ_SSXB01000113.1:0-9383 GCF_021698995.1 Blastococcus sp. KM273129
CCGGTGGGCTGGGCGACATCCTCGGCGGCCTCTTCGGTGGCGCCGGCGGCGGCGGGGCCCGCGCGCGCAGCCAGGCGGCGTCGGGTCCGGCGCGCGGTCAGGACGTCGAGACCGAGGCGACCCTCTCCTTCGAGGAGGCCGTCCTCGGCGTCACGGTGCCGCTCCGGATGCAGAGCCCGGGCAGCTGCCCGACCTGCGCCGGCAGCGGCGCCAAGCCCGGGACGAGCCCGCACACCTGCCCGGTGTGCCAGGGCGCCGGCGTGACCAGCCGCAGCCAGGGTGCGTTCGCGTTCTCCGAGCCGTGCCGCAACTGCCGCGGCAGCGGCCAGGTCGTCGACGACCCGTGCCCGACCTGCGCGGGCAGCGGCATCACCAGCCAGACCCGCACCATCACGGTGCGGATCCCCGCGGGGGTCAAGGACGGCCAGCGCATCCGGCTGCCCGGCAAGGGGGCGCCCGGGCGGCGAGGTGGCCCGGCCGGCGACCTGTTCGTCGTCGTCCACGTGTCCGAGCACCAGTTGTTCGGCCGCAAGGGCGAGGACCTCACGCTGACCGTGCCGATCACCTTCGCGGAGGCGGCACTGGGCACCACGCTCACCGTGCCGACCCTCGAGGGCACGGTGTCGCTCAAGGTGCCGGCGGGCACCGCGAGCGGCCGGACGCTGCGGGTCCGCGGACGGGGCGTGCCCGCCAAGGGCCGTACCGGCGACCTGCTGGTCACCGTGGAGATCGCCGTCCCCGCACGGCTGACCCCGGCGCAGCGGAAGGCCGTCGAGAACCTGGCCGAGGAGCTGGACGAGGACCCGCGCCCGCAGATCACCGCGGCGGTGCGGGCGGGAGGTGAGGCATGACCAGGCCATCGGGAGGGCCGCTGGGCCACGCGGCCCCGTCCGTCGCCGACGACGCCCCGGTGTTCGTGATCTCCGTGGCGGCCGAGCTGGCCGGCATGCACGCCCAGACGCTCCGGCAGTACGACCGGCTGGGGCTGGTCAGCCCTGGTCGCACGCCGGGGGGCGGCCGCCGGTACAGCCCCCGCGACGTGGCGCTGCTGCGCGAGGTGCAGCGGCTCTCGCAGGAGGACGGCGTCAACCTCGCCGGCATCAAGCGGATCATCGACCTCGAGTCCCAGGTCGAGGCGCTGCAGGCCCGGGTGCACGAGCTCCTCGAGGAGCTGCAGCACTCGGAGAGCCGGCGGATGGCGGCCGAGGCCGCGATCCCGGCGGCCTACCGCGCGGACCTGGTGCCCCACCGGCGGCCGAGCTCCGCCCTCGTGGTGTGGCGTCCCGGGGGGGCCCGGTGAGCGGGCCGGGCGCCGACGCCCACGAGGCCTTCGTCGGGCTCGAGCGCGAGATCGGGCTGCTGCTGCGCCGGTCCCGGGCCATCTCGACCCGGCTGGCGCGCGAGCTGCACCCCGACCTGGACGGCGCCGCCTACGGGCTGCTGGCCCTGCTGCAGGACGCCGGGCCGCTGCGCGCCAGCGACCTCGTGGCCCGGCTCGGCCTGGACAAGAGCACCGTCAGCAGGCAGCTCTCCAGCCTCGTGGACCTCGGCCTGGTCGACCGCGCAGCCGACCCCGACGACGGCCGGGCGCAGGTGCTGACGCCCTCGGCCGAGGGTGCGGCCCGGCTGGCCCGCATCCGGTCGGCCCGCCGGGCCCGCTGGGAGAGCGACATGTCCGGGTGGCCCGCCGAGGACGTCGCCACGCTCGCCGCGCTGCTGGAGCGGCTGAACCGGATCGGCGAGGCGCGCGAGGCCGAGCAGGGGTCCTGACCCGACGATGCCCGGACCCCACCGCGGGGTCCGGGCATCGCCGCGTCCGGGGCGGCACGCCCGGCATGATGTTGCAGACCGCAACCATATGGGCGTATGGTTTCGGTCTGCAAGCAGTTGCACCACCCCGAGGACTCGTCATGCCACTCAGCCCCGCCACGCGGGACCGCCTCATGGCCGGGGTCGCCCAGCTCATCCGCGCCGGACGGCACCTGAGCTCCCGCGCCGCCACCCAGCTCCACGGTGACCTGCCGTCGTTCGGCTGGGCCCTCCTCCTCCCGCTCGAGCGCGACGGTGACCTGCGCTGCAGCGCCCTCGCCGCGCACGCCGGTGTCGACGGCTCGGTCGCCAGCCGCCAGCTCTCCGCGCTGGAACGCTCCGGCCACGTCGAGCGCCACCCCGACCCCCGTGACGGGCGGGCCGCCCTCTTCCGCCTCACCGGCCGCGGCGCCGACGCGCTGGCCACCTCGCGGGCGCTGCGCTCCGCGTGGGCGCGGACCGCCCTGGCCGACTGGGACGACGACGACGCCGAGCGGCTCGCCGGCCTGCTCGAGCGCCTGGTCGCCGACGTCGACGTCACCGGCGTGCCGCGCCCCGAACCGGCGGGAGCTGCCCGATGACCACCCCGCCCCGTGCGGGTGGGAGCGGCCCGGTGGCCACCCGGCCTCCCGCCCGACCCGCACACCCGACGTCCAGGAGCCCCGTGAGCACCGTGCCGCCCGCCGCAACCGAGGCGCCCGTCGAGCAGCAGGGGCGGATGACCCACCGCCAGGTGCTGGAGGCGCTCTCCGGCATGTTGCTGGCGATGTTCGTGGCGTTCCTGTCCTCGACCGTCGTCTCCAACGCCCTGCCCACGATCATCACCGAGCTGCGCGGCACGCAGAACCAGTACACCTGGGTGATCACGGCGACCCTGCTGGCCTCGACGGCCTCCACGCCGATCTGGGGCAAGCTCGCCGACCTGTTCAGCAAGAAGCTGCTCATCCAGCTGTCGATCGTGGTCTTCATCGCCGGATCGATGCTGGCCGGGCTCGCGCAGTCGGTGGAGACCCTGATCGCCTGGCGCGTGCTCCAGGGACTGGGGCTGGGCGGCCTGCAGGCGCTGGTGCAGATCGCGATGGCCGCGATGATCAGCCCCCGCGAACGCGGCCGCTACTCCGGTCTCCTCGGCGGGGTCATGGCGGTCGCGACCGTCGGCGGCCCCCTCCTCGGCGGTCTGCTGGTGGACACCAGCTGGCTGGGCTGGCGCTGGTGCTTCTACGTCGGCGTGCCGTTCGCCGCGGTCGCGCTGGTGCTCCTCCAGCGCACCCTGCACCTCCCGGTGACCCGGCGGGACGTGACCATCGACTACCTCGGCGCGGCCTTCCTCACCGCCGGCGTCTCGGCGCTGCTCATCTGGGTCACCCTCGCCGGCGGCAGCTTCGGCTGGGCCTCGGTGGAGACGGCGCTGTTCCTCGGCGGCGCCACGCTGGCGGTCGTGGCCTTCCTGGTCACCGAGGTGCGGGCCGCGGAGCCGATCGTGCCCCTGCGGCTGTTCCGCGACCGCACCACCACGCTCGCGATCGTCGCCAGCGTCGCGGTCGGCATGGCGATGTTCGGCTCGACGGTGTTCCTGGGCCAGTACCTGCAGATCTCGCGTGGGTACTCGCCGACCGAGGCCGGGCTCCTGGCCGTCCCGATGGTCGGCGGGCTGCTGGTCTCCTCCACCGTCTCCGGCCTGCTCATCACCCGCTACGGGCGGTGGAAGGCCTACCTGGCGACCGGCACGGTCCTGGTCGTGGCCGGCTTCGCGCTGCTGGCGACGATCGACCACGAGACGGACATGGTGCTGTTCAGCGTCTACCTGTTCGTGCTCGGCGTCGGCATCGGCATGAGCATGCAGAACCTGGTGCTCGCCGTGCAGAACACCGTCGCGGCCCGGGACCTGGGCGCGGCCAGTTCCGCGGTGGCCTTCTTCCGCAGCCTCGGCGGCACGATCGGCGTGTCGGTCCTCGGTGCCGTGCTGAGCAACCACGTGGGCGACCTGATCCGCGACGGCACGGCGCGGGTCCCGGGCGCCGCGGGGACGGCCGCCGCCGGGGGAGGGGACGTCGGGCTGGCCGACCTCGCCGACGCGCCGGCGCCGGTGCAGGAGCTGATCCGCCTCTCGTACGGGGATGCGACCGGCCGGGTGTTCCTGATCTCGGCGCTGGTCGCGCTCGTCGCGGTCCTCGCCGTCCTCTTCATCCGCGAGATCGCCCTGCGCACGGACACCGGCGACGAGCGGGAGCAGGCCGAGCGCGGGTCCGCGGTGCGCATCGGCACCGACGCGATCGAGGGCCGCGACGCCGGCGGCGCGCGCACCGGGGTGGCGCACGCCGGGGTGGTCCCGGCCCGCTGACCGGACGAGGGCCCGCCTCCCGCAGGGGAGGTGGGCCGCCGTCCGTCCGGGTGGGGTCAGCCCTCGAGCGCGGCGTCCAGGGTGATCTCGGTGCCGGTCAGCGCCTTGCTCACCGGGCACCCGGCCTTGGCGGACTGGGCGGCCTTGTCGAAGCCGTCGGCGTCGAGGCCCTCGACCTCGCCGCGCACGGTCAGCTTGACCCCGGTGATGGTCGGGGCGCCGTCGCGCTGGCCGAGCGTCACGTCGGCGGAGACCTCGAGGGACTGCGGCGTACCGCCGGCCTTCCCGATCTCGCTGGAGAGCGCCATGGCGAAGCAGGCGGAGTGCGCCGCGGCGATGAGCTCCTCGGGGCTGGTGGTGCCGTCGGCCTCGTCGGCGGCGCGCTTGGGGAAGGACACCTCGTAGGTGCCGACCTTGGAGCTGGAGAGCTCCACCTGCCCCGAGCCCTCCTGCAGGGTGCCGTTCCAGGCGGTGCGGGCGGTACGAGTGGGCATGCTGCCCCTTCCGGGCCGTGGCCGCCCCGGGCTGGGCGGCGCCGTGGCCGCCCTCCTACCCGCCGGGAGCCCCGGCTACCGCGCGGATCAGGCCTGCTCGGGCACCTCGGCCGTGCCGTTGACCCGGTCGGTGAGCAGCCGCAGCCGCGCCTTGAGGTCGTCGAACTCGCTGGTGTCGAAGCCGATCGCGCCGATCATCTCCTCGGAGATGGCCACGGCCTTGCCCTCCAGGGCCCGGCCGGCGTCGGTGAGGGCGATGGAGACCGAGCGCTCGTCCTCGACCCGGCGGTGCCGGGTGACCAGGCCCGCCGCGGTGAGCCGCTTGAGCAGGGGCGAGAGGGTGCCGCTGTCGAGCGCGAGGCGGGCGCCGAGCTGGCCGACCGTCTGGTTGTCCTGCTCCCAGAGCAGCAGCATCACCAGGTACTGCGGATAGGTGAGGCCGATCGCGTCGAGCATGGGGCGGTACCGCGCCGTCACCGCGCGGGAGGCGGCGTACAGCGCGAAGCACAGCTGGTCGTCGAGCGCGACGCTCGGAGCCGGCAGGGCGGTCATGCCCGCCAGTCTAGGGCCGCCGCACGGGGGGCCGGGACCTTCCGCCCTGGACGCGACCCGTAAGGGGGCCCTGGTGGTGCCGGGGCGGGCGGGGCGAGGATGGACGAGCGCAGCAGAGTTGAGCGGAACAGACTCAACCCCCGGCTCGTTGCAGGGAGCGATGACGCCGGCCACGGAGGGACGGCGTGCCCGAGAGAGGAGAGGACGTGCCCCCTGGCATGGACAGCAAGCTCACCACCCGCTCGCAGGAGGCCGTCGCCGGTGCCCAGCGCCTCGCCGTCGGCCGGGGTCAGGCGGCCCTCGAGCCGCTGCACCTGCTCGTCGCCCTGCTGGAGCAGGCCGACGGCATCGCCGGCCCGCTGCTCACCGCGGTGGGCGCCGACCCGGCCGACGTGCGCAGCAAGGCCGACGCCGCTCTGCGCCGCATGCCGAGCGTCAGCGGCGCGACCGTCTCGGCGCCCGCGCCCTCGCGCGAGTTCCTCAGGGTGATCAACGCCGCCGCCGAGCAGGCGGGTGCCCTCGGTGACGAGTACGTCTCCACGGAGCACCTGCTGGTCGGCCTGGCCGCGTCGGAGGGGGAGGCCGCCGCCGTCCTCACCAGCGCGGGGGCGACGGCGGACGCGCTGCTGGCGGCGTTCCGCACGGTGCGGGGCAACCGCAAGGTCACCACCGCCGATCCGGAGGCCACCTACCAGGCCCTCGAGAAGTTCGCCGTCGACCTCACCGAGCGCGCCCGCGAGGGGAAGGTCGACCCGGTCATCGGGCGGGACACCGAGATCCGCCGGGTCGTGCAGGTGCTCTCCCGCCGGACGAAGAACAACCCGGTGCTCATCGGCGAGCCGGGCGTGGGCAAGACCGCGATCGTCGAGGGCCTGGCCCAGCGCATCGTGGCCGGCGACGTCCCGGAGAGCCTCAAGGGCAAGCGGCTGATGGCGCTCGACCTCGCCGCGATGGTGGCCGGCGCGAAGTACCGCGGTGAGTTCGAGGAGCGGCTCAAGGCCGTCCTCCAGGAGATCACCGAGGCCGAGGGCGAGATCATCACCTTCATCGACGAGCTGCACACGATCGTCGGTGCCGGTGCGACCGGTGACGGCGCGATGGACGCCGGCAACATGATCAAGCCGATGCTGGCGCGCGGTGAGCTGCGCATGGTGGGCGCCACCACGCTCGACGAGTACCGCGAGCACATCGAGAAGGACCCGGCCCTGGAGCGCCGCTTCCAGCAGGTCTTCGTCGGCGAACCCTCGGTCGAGGACACGATCGGCATCCTCCGCGGGCTCAAGGAGCGCTACGAGGTGCACCACGGCGTGCGCATCACCGACGGCGCGATCGTCGCGGCGGCGACGCTGTCGGACCGGTACGTCACGTCCCGGTTCCTGCCCGACAAGGCGATCGACCTGGTCGACGAGGCCGCCAGCCGGCTGCGCATGGAGATCGACAGCCGCCCGGTCGAGGTCGACGAGGTCGAGCGCGCCGTGCGCCGGCTGGAGATCGAGGAGATGGCGCTCGCCAAGGAGGGCGACCCGTCGTCCCTCGAGCGCCTGGCCAGCCTGCGCGAGGACCTCGCCGACAAGCGGCAGGAGCTGGCCGAGCTCACGGCCCGCTGGCAGCAGGACAAGAGCGCGATCACCCGGATCCAGCAGGCCAAGGAGGAGCTGGAGCGGCTGCGCACCGAGGCCGAGCGGGCCGAGCGCGACGGTGACCTCGCCCGCGTGGCGGAGCTGCGCTACGGCCGGCTGCCGCAGCTGGAGAAGGCGCTGGCCGAGGCCGAGGCGTCGGTCGAGGAGCAGGCCTCCATGCTCAAGGAGGAGGTCGGCCCCGACGACATCGCCGAGGTCGTCCAGGCCTGGACCGGCATCCCCGCCGGGCGGCTGCTCGAGGGCGAGACCCAGAAGCTGCTGCGCATGGAGGAGGAGCTCGGCCACCGGGTCGTCGGGCAGCCCGACGCCGTCCGCGCCGTCTCCGACGCGGTGCGGCGGGCGCGCTCCGGCGTCGCCGACCCCGACCGGCCCACCGGCTCGTTCCTCTTCCTCGGGCCCACCGGCGTCGGCAAGACCGAGCTGGCCAAGGCGCTGGCGGAGTTCCTGTTCGACGACGAGCGGGCCATGGTCCGCATCGACATGAGCGAGTACTCCGAGAAGCACTCCGTCGCCCGGCTGGTGGGGGCTCCCCCCGGCTACGTCGGCTACGAGGCAGGCGGCCAGCTCACCGAGGCGGTGCGGCGCCGTCCGTACACCGTGGTGCTGCTGGACGAGGTCGAGAAGGCGCACCCGGACGTCTTCGACGTGCTGCTCCAGGTGCTCGACGACGGCCGGCTGACCGACGGCCAGGGGCGCACGGTGGACTTCCGGAACACCATCCTGATCCTGACGTCGAACCTCGGCTCGCAGCTGATCGCCGACCAGTCGGTGCCGGAGGAGCGGCGTCGCGACGCGGTGATGGGCGTCGTGCGCGGGCACTTCAAGCCGGAGTTCCTGAACCGGCTGGACGACGTCGTGGTGTTCCGGGCGCTGGGCAGCGAGGAGCTGACCGGGATCGTCGACATCCAGGTCGGCGTCCTGGCCCGCCGGCTGGCCGCCCGCCGGCTGACGCTCACCGTCACCGACGCGGCCCGGGAGTGGCTGGCGCTCAACGGCTTCGACCCCGTCTACGGCGCCCGGCCGCTGCGCCGGCTGGTGCAGTCGGCGATCGGGGACCAGCTCGCCAAGGCGCTGCTCTCCGGTGACATCCGGGACGGCGACGAGGTCGTCGTCGACTGGCCGGGTGGCGACGTCGAGGGCCTGCTCGTCACCCGCGGCGGGTAGCCGCCCGGGAGGTGGCCGCGCCCGCCGGACCCCCCCCGGGTCCGGCGGGCGGGACGCCGCCTGATCGGGTGGCACCGCGTGCCCTGCTGGTTCCCCGGTGGGGCGTCGTCGATGATCGCGGGCGACGACCGGACCGAGAGGCGGAGACACGATGACGGCGGGCCAGGACGACCAGCACGGTCGGCAGCAGGGGCAGCCCGAGGGGCAGGGCGGCCAGCAGCCGGGGTGGGCACCGCCGCCGGGTCAGCCGCCGTACGGTGGCCAGCCTCCCCACGGCGGCCAGCCGCCCTACGGTCAGCCCCCGTACGGGCAGCCGCAGGGCGGTCAGCCCCCGTACGGGCAGCCGCCGCAGAACCCCTACGGCCAGCATCCCTACGGTCAGAACCCGTACGGCTACGCCCCCGCGCCCGCGGCGCCCCAGGGCTGGGGCCCGGGTGCGCCCGAGCCGATGGAGCGGCCGCTGACGGTCCGCGCCGGCATCGGCGCGTTCCTCGGCTCCCTGGTGCTCAGCGCCGTGGCGGCCGTCGTCACGCTGCTCAACTGGGACGAGCTGCTGGACTGGACCCTCGACCAGTCGGGCACCGACCTCCAGGGCGCGGAGTTCGAGGGGCTGGACACCGAGGCGCTCGCCGAGCTGACGGCGCAGCTGACGACCGGCTTCACCGTGCTCGTGCTCCTGCTCCAGCTGCTCTTCGTCTGGTTCGCGTGGCAGGGCCGCAACTGGGCGCGGATCGTGCTGTGGGTGCTCGGTGGCCTGGCGCTGCTGGCCGGTCCGTTCAACGCCGTCGCCGGTGGGCCGCTGCCCTTCCTGACCACGCTCTCCTGGTTCCAGCTCGCGCTGACGGCCGCCGGCGTGGTGCTGCTGGCGCTGAAGCCCTCCAACGACTGGTACCGCTTCCGCAAGTGGCAGCGCGCCACGGGTCAGGGCTGAGCAGGCGGCAGCTCAGGCCCGCCGGGTGGCCAGCCAGTCCCGCGTCGTCCGCGCGACCAGGCTGGCCGCCGCTCCCACCGACAGCACGAGCAGCAGCAGCGCGACGACGGTGACGCCGCCGGCGGTGAGCATGGTGGAGAGCAGCACCAGCGCCAGGACGACCGTCGAGACCACGCCGGTCCAGAGGCCCCAGCGGCGGCGGCGCGACACGGCCCACGCCGAGACCGCGTAGGCGATGCCCAGCACCAGCGGCGCGGTGGTGTTGACCAGCAGGAACTGCTGGGCCTCGTCCGCGGTCAGGCCCGCCTCGACCAGCGCCTGGCGGACGCCGTCCCGGCCGAGCCAGGTGATCGTCACGTACAGCAGGAGCAGCACGGCGAGGGTCGCGAGCAGCGCCATCGAGACCCGCACCGACGGCGGGGCCGGCGGGGGCGCGTCGCCGTGGACGGGGT
>NZ_SSXB01000114.1:0-9227 GCF_021698995.1 Blastococcus sp. KM273129
GTTCGAGCCGTGCCCACCGCCGAGCTGAGACGCAGCCCTCTCGAGGGCGCGCTCGTGGGGTGGCTGCTGGAGCTGCGGCCGACGGTCGCGCGGTTGCCGGTGGCGGTGCTGTCCGCGGCGGAGAAGGCCGCCGAGCTGCGGCGGCTGCAGGCGCGCCGGGCCATGGACGCGGCCTACGAGGCGGAGCTGGTGATGGGGCTGGCCGCCGACCGGCCCGACTCCGACGACCCGCCTCCCGGGCACCCCGGTGCCCGCCGCCGCGGGCCGGGTTCGCCGGTGCCGGGGACGAGTGAGTTCCTGCCCGACGAGCTCGCGGCGGTGCTGAACTGCGCCCGGCCGTTCGCCAGCGGGGTGCTGGACGACGCCTACGCGCTCGTGGAGCGGATGCCCGCGGTCTGGGCGGCCTGCGCGGCCGGCGAGCTGGACTGGTTCCGCGCGCGGGTGTTCGCCGGCGTGCTCGGGCACGCCTCGGACGAGGTGCTCGCGGCCGTGGTCCCCGCCCTGCTGCCGGGTGCGGCGGGGATGTCGTCCGGCCGGTTGCGGGCCCGCCTGGTGGCCGCCGCGATCGCCGCGGACGAGGAGTTCGCGGAACAGCGGCGGGTCGAGGCCGAGGCGCGGGCCGGGGTGCGGGTGCGCGGGACCGCCGACGGGCTGTCGGCGCTGACCACCGAGCTGCCCTCGCCGGTGGCGGCGGCGATGTGGTCGGCGATCGACCAGGCCGCCCAGCTGGCCCGCACCGGTGGCGACGACCGCCCGATCGGGGTGCTCCGGGCCGAGGCGCACGCCGCGCTGGTGCTGCGGCCGTGGGACACCTCCCGCCCGGCGATGACCGGGCACGTCACGGTGGTGGCCCCGCTGGGGGCCCTGGGCCGGCCGGCGGCTGCCGCGGGAGGCGTCCCGCGGGGCGGCACCGGCAGCGGGACGGGGCCGAGCGTGAACGGCGCCCCGATCACCGCCGGCCACCTCCGGGAGCTCATGGCCCGGCTCGGCGCCCTGGGCGTGCAGGCCCCGCCCGGCGGGAGCCTGGCGGTGGCGGTCACCGGCGACGACGGCGCGCTCCTGGCCACCGCGACCGCCGCCGAGCTGCACCGGCTCGCTGCCCGCGGCTGCCCGGAGCACGGCGCGGTCGCCGACTGCGCCTGCCCGCTGCTGGGCCGCCCAGCGGCCGTGGCCGGGCACGACCCCTCCGCCGCCCAGGAACGGTTCATCCGGCTCCGTGACCGCACCTGCCGGCACCCGGGCTGCGGCCGGCCCGCCGCGCGCACCGACGCCGACCACGTGGTGCCCCACGACCGCGGCGGGCGCACCGCCTGCGAGAACCTCTGCTGCCTGTGCCGCACCCACCACCGGCTGAAGACCTTCGCCCGCGGCTGGCGGTTCGAGCTGCTGCCCGACGGCACCCTGCGGGTCACCACGCCCAGCGGGGTCACCCGCACCACCCGGCCCCCCGGCCTCCGCGACCTGACCGCCCAACCGGCGCTCCCCGCACCACCCCGGGCGGCGCCGACGGAGGCCCCGCCGCCGTTCTAGAGCCGCCGGTCTGGAGCCGCCGGTCTGGAGCCGCCGGTCGGAGCACCGTACGAGCGCGTCCCGTCCCGGCCTCGGTCTCAGCCGCGCCGGGCGCGCGCCGCCTCGGCGAGCTCGGCCAGCAGCTGCTCGGTCGTCGGCAGGTCGACGCAGGCGTCGGTGACGCTCCTGCCGTACTCCAGGTCCCCGGGCCGCTGCTGGTCGAGGTCCTGCCTGCCGGCGAGCAGGTTGCTCTCCACCATCACGCCCCGGATCGCCTGCTCGCCGCCGGCGATCTGGCCGGCCAGGTCGCGGACGACGTCGATCTGGCGCAGGTGGTTCTTCTGGCTGTTGCCGTGCGAGGCGTCGACCACGAGCGCCTCCGGCAGCCCGCGGGCGGCCAGCCGGCGCCGCGCGTCGGCGATGTGGGCGGCCGAGTAGTTGGGGCCGTCCTTGGCGCCGCGCAGGATGACGTGGCCG
This sequence comes from Blastococcus sp. KM273129, assembly GCF_021698995.1. Classification (NCBI taxonomy): domain Bacteria; kingdom Bacillati; phylum Actinomycetota; class Actinomycetes; order Geodermatophilales; family Geodermatophilaceae; genus Blastococcus; species Blastococcus sp. KM273129. The sequence goes on from NZ_SSXB01000114.1 coordinate 1,987, forward strand.
GTGCCGTTGCCCGTCGTCGACAGCTGCGCGGAGACGCCGTGCGCGTCGACGCCGAGGAACTGGTGCGGCGCCCGTGCCGTCATCACCGCCTGGATGGCGGAGTCCACGCTGCCCTCGGGCGAGTTCTTGAACCCGACCACCGACGAGAAGCCCGACACCCGCTCGCGGGCGGTCTGGTCGGTCACGTTGCGCGCCCCGACGCCGTTGTAGGTGACCAGCCCGTTGACGTACTGCGGCGTCAGCGCGTTCAGCGGCTCGGCGGCCACCGGCACGCCCGATGCGGTGATGCGGCACATCAGCATCCGGGTGGCGACCAGCCCGACGCTGATCCGGCTCGACCCGTCGAGGAACGGGTCGTAGGCGAACCCCTTCCAGTCGACCTCGGTGCGCGGCTTCTCCGTGTAGGTGCGCATCAGGATCTCGAGGTCCGCGCCGTGCCGCTCGCGCATCCGGCCGATGAAGGCGGCGTACTCCAGCGCCGCCTCCGGGTCGTGGATCGAGCAGGGCCCGGCGATGACCGCGAGGCGCTGGTCGGCGCCGGTGAGGATGCCGGTCACCGCCTGCCGCGCGGCCCGCGTGGTGACCGCCGAGGCCTCCGGCACCGGGACGACGGCGGCGACCGCGGCGGGGGTCACGACGACGCTGGAGCCGGTGATCCGGGTGTTGACCAGGTCGGAGAGGTCGGCCGCGCCGCCGGGCGAGACACCGAGCTGCCGCTGGACGACGGGCAGCAGCTCGGCGAGCTCGCCGTCGATCCGCCGGTTGACGCGGGTCTGCACCTCGAGCAGCAGGTCGGCGACGCGCGTCGCCTCGGTGAGCAGCGGTTCGGCGTTCATCGGTCCTCCAGTGCGGCGGTGAGCAGTGCGACGAGCGCCTCGAGCTGGACGTCGGCCGAGCCCTGCATCTCCTCGTCGGAGCCGTCGAGCGCCCGGGCGGCCAGGCCGGCCTTGCTGTCGATGAGCTCGGCGATCCGGGCGTCGAGGGTCTGCGCGGCGATGATCCGCCAGGCGGTGACCGGCTCGGTCTGGCCGATGCGGTGGCTGCGGTCGATGGCCTGGGTCTGCTCGGCGTCGGTCCACGACAGCTCCGCGAGCACCAGGTTGGAGGCGACCTGCAGGTTGATCCCGACCCCGGCCGAGGTCAGCGAGCAGACGGCGACGGCGACGTCCGGGTCGTTGACGAAGGCGTCGATGTTGCGCTGGCGGACCGACGGCGTCTGGTCGCCGCGGATCGAGGAGTAGCGCAGCCCCATGCCGTCGAAGGTCTCCTCGGCCACGTCCATGACGTCGATGTGCTTGGCGAAGAAGACCACCTTGCCGGCGCTGCGGGCCAGCTGCGCGGCGTAGTCGGCGGCGAGCCCGGCCTTGGCCTGCCCGATCCGCCGCATCATCGTGAAGACGTTGTCACCACCGGTGCCCGAGGTCGAGTCCTTGAGCTCCCAGGCCGCGACCTTGCGCACCAGCGCGTGGTCGATGCCCTCGACCACGGTGGCCGACTCGCGGGCGGCCAGCGCGCTCTCGTAGCGCTTGACCAGGCGGCGGGCGAGCTCGCGCTCGGCGGCGCGGATCGAGCGGCCGGCCTTGTCGTCGAGCTCGACGGGGAGGTCGGCGATGCGGCGGGCGGGGATGTCGGCAGCGACGTCGACCTTGCGCCGGCGGACGATGCCCCGGTCGATGACGCACTGGCGGGCCGCCGGGTAGAAGGCGGGGTCGGCCGGGGTCAGGCCGGTGGCCTCCAGGCACTCCATGAGCTCACCGAGCGGCTTCTCCTCGTCGATCCAGCCGAGGAACTGCCAGATGGCCCGGAAGTCGTCGATGTCGTTGATCAGCGGGGTGCCGGTGAGCGCCATCAGCAGCGGTCGCGCGGTGCGCAGCCGCAGGCGCTGGGCTATCTCGAGCACGTGCTGGGAGCGCTGCGAGCTCTTGTTCTTGATGAAGTGCGCCTCGTCGACGACCATCCCGCCGAAGCCGAAGTCGCCCAGCCAGCCCACGTGCCGGTCCAGCACCTCGTAGTTGACGACGACGATGTCGGCGAAGGCGTCCGCGTTCTCGCCGTTGCCCTGGATCACGGTGGCCCGGCGCTGGGGCACCCAGCGCGCCGCCTCCCGGGCCCAGTTGGTCTTCACGACGTTGGGGACGACGACGAGCAGCGGGAACGCCTGCGCGGCCTCGGCCGCGAGCAGCGACTGCGCCGTCTTGCCCAGGCCCGGCTCGTCGGCGAGCAGGAAGGTGCGGTGCCCGTTCGCCGCCGCCGCGACCAGCTGCCCCTGGTGCGGCATCAGCTCCAGGCCCGCCGGGGTGAACTGCGAGGTCGGGAAGGGCAGGGGCATGCACGCCGGGGCGCCGCCACCGGCCCGCTCGAAGGAGTTGAACAGCGGCTCGAGCACCTCCCAGCCCGCCAGCCGGCGCGGCCGCACAGCGGTGGGGCGCACGGCGTCGAAGTCGGGCGCGAGGAAGGGGTTGGCCAGCTGCCGCGAGATGACCGACTGCGGCACCACCTGGCGCTCGGCGGAGGCGGCCACCGGGGCGGCCTGCACCGGCTGCGGGGCTTCCTCCTCGGGCGCCTCGATGCCGGCCGCGGCGAGCAGCTCCCGCCGGTGGGACCGGGCGGCCTCGGTGGCGACGGCGTCGTCGGCGAGCAGGGCGAGCAGGCCGGAGTTCCGGACGGCGGTGGTGGCGAGGATCGTCGCGATGCCGTCGAGCCGCTTCAGCTGCTCGGCGCGGCGGCCCTCGCCGGTGCTCTGGTCGGCCTGCACCCGGGCGCGCTCCTCGCGCAGCACCAGGGCGATCGCCTGGAACTCGGCGCGCACCGACGGCGTCACGCGGTCGCGCTTGACCGCCGCCTCGACGTCGCGGACGGCGCGGGCGAGCACCGCGATGACGTCGCCCTCGCGGACGCGCCGCTGGGCGCGCGGGGCGCCGCGCCGGGCGCCCGTCGAGCGCCGTGCTGGTCGAGCCACAGACTCCTCCTCTGCACTGCCCGGCACGGTTGCCGGGCAGGACGCGCACACGGCCCCCTCGGCCGGACGGCGGAGGCCGCGGGACCGCCCCGCGGCGTGCGCTGCTCCGCGATCCGGCCCCGCCCCGGGGCTGCGCGGGAGGACGACGTCCCGGGCCGCGCGCCCCGGTGGCCCCTCGGGACCGTCAGCCCGCCGGACGACGGCGGGGGCACCGGTCGCACCAGCGGGCATCCTCGCCAGGGGCGAGGGCATGCTGGCCCGCGGCCGGTCCGGCTCCCACAGTAGACCCCGTGTCGCCTCGGCGGCCGGGGCGCCGCCGCGGCACCCGCGGTTCAACCCCCGACGGTCGCCTGCAGGTCGTTGCGCGGGACGACCCGGAGGGCGCGGAAGGGCAGGCCTCGCGCGCCGGGGCGTGCCCACTCCACCTCCACCACCTGGCCGGCCCGCAGGCCGCCCGAGCCGGTGGTGCTCTGCTCGACCGCGGCGGCGTCGGCCCAGCAGCCGCCCGGGAGGTCGGGTGCCTCGATGACCGCGCCGTCGTCGTCCCACCGGACGACGGTGCCGAAGGTCGTGCCGCCCTGCGCCATGGCCCGAGGCTCCGCCCTGGTCGCCGGGAGATCAACCCGGCGGCGTACGCGGGGTCAGCCGTCCGGGGCCCGTGCCGCCTCCTCGGCCGGGGCTCGCCGGCCGAACCAGAGGATGCCGGTGCCGAGCGACAGCGCCAGGACCACGGCCATGACGACCAGCAGCGGCACCGGCCCGAACTGGGCGATGAGGGGCAGCGCTGCCGCGGTGACCAGCCCACCGCCGAAGAACGGCTCGAACGCCAGCTGCTTGTACCCGAAGGCCTCCATGGCCGGGGTGGCGGCGTTGGGGTCGGCGACCCGGATGAGGATGAGCCCGGTCGCCGTGACACCCAGGGACTGTCCGAGGTCGCCGATGCCGCGCTCGAACCAGAACCGCGGGATCATCCGGCGCGCCAGGAAGACGAACGCCCCCACGTTCCACGCCAGGCCGGCGACCGCGAGGAGGAGGAAGGTCACCCAGTTGTCCGCGATCGCCTGGATGGACAGCGTGGCCAGGGCGCTGACGATCAGCAGGTCGAGGGCGATGCCCTGGATGCGCAGCATCATCCGGCGGTCCACGATGCCGGTGCGGTCGAAGCGGTCGACCACCTTCTGCACCACGACCCCACCGATCATCGCCAGCGGGAACAGCGGTACGAACTCGAAGAGCTCCACGGTGTCCGCCCACAGCGCCGCCTCCAGCGCCTGGAGCGCCTCGAGCAGGCCGAGCCCGAGCAGGATCGCCACGGCGACGATCGCGAAGTGGATCGCGAGCGGCTCCACCGAGGCGGTGCGCACGGTCATCAGCGCGGCCGGTGGCTGCTCCTCGCGCTCGTAGAGGCCGCGCTGCTCGGCCAACGAGGTCTTGGCGTCGTCCTCCAGCACCTGGGCGCGGCCGGTGCGCACGCCCCAGTTGATCAGGGCGATGCCGACGACGACCCCGGAGACGACCCCCACCGTGGCCAGCCCGAGCGCCAGGTCCTGGCCCTCCGGGAACCCGAGGTCGGCGAAGGTGGTGCCCAGGCCCGCCGCGGTGCCGTGACCGCCCTCGAAGCCCACCTCGATGAGCGCGCCGACCATGGGGTCCTGCCCGAGGAAGGGGACGAGCAGGAGGACGGCGAGCAGCAGCCCGATGACGTACTGGCCGGAGGCCATGGTGACGCCGAGGGCCAGCTGTGGCCCGGCGAGCTCGGCGGCCTCCTTCACCTTGGGGATGCGCTCACCGAGGAAGAGGGTCGCGAACACCACCGAGATGAGCAGACCCGGCAGGGAGGCCCAGACGTCGAGGAACTCCTCCGGCCAGAGGCCGCCGGTCAGCGGCGCGTCCTCCCCGCCGATGGCCTCGGCCACCGCGCCGACCACCTCGGGACCGATGACCAGCGCCAGGAAGCCGCCGATGATCGAGCTGGGGAGGAAGAGCTTCTGTGCGATCCGCGACCGGATCCGGATGAGCTTGGCCACCAGGAGCAGGACCCCCAGCACCAGCAGGCTGAGTCCGATGACGTCGGGGGACACGGTGCCTCCGTCCCGTGCGGTCCGTCGGGACCGGTCGCGCCGAGGGTCCGGGGAAACGTGCCCCACCCTGGCGGCTCCGCGGTCGGGCCACAACCCGTGGCCGGGCGCCGGCGGGTGGAACCGTTGCGGCCGTCCGCCGCCGGGGGTGGGATGGGTCATGGCCGTCGTCCGGGGTGAGCGCCCCTCCGGGAGGGTGCGCGGCCGCCGCGGCGGGGCGCGCGGGCACGAGGCGCACTCCCCGCACCTGATCCCCGCTGCCGGGTGGCGGCGGGTGCTGCGGCGGGTGGCGCGCCAGGTGCTCAGCGACCGGCTCATGGTGCAGAGCGCCGGCGTCTCGTTCTTCGCCGTCCTGTCGGTCGCCCCCGTGCTGGTGACGGCGCTGTCGATCTACGGGTTCGTGAACACGCCGGAGACCGCCCGCCGGCAGCTCTCCGGGCTGGCGGACGTGCTGCCCCCGGACCTCGACGCGGTGGTGACCGACCAGCTCACCACCATCACGGCGGCATCGGGCGACGTGCTCACCCTCCGCGGGCTCACCGGCCTGGTCGTCGCGCTGTGGACGGCGACCACCGCCACGGTGTACCTCCTCGACGGGCTCGGCATCGCCTACCACCAGCCCGAGACGCGGGGCTTCCTGCGCCGGGTGGGGCTCGCGCTGGTCTTCGTCCTCGGCGGCGCGGTGCTGCTCGCGGCGCTGCTCGCCGTCGCGGGGCTCGCCGCGGCCGGGGTCGCCGGGTCCTCCAGCCCGGTCCAGCTCGCCGCCCGCGTGCTCTCGTGGCTGGCGCTCGCCACCCTCATGGCCGTGGCGCTCGCGGTGCTCTACCGCTTCGGGCCGGCCCGGGCGCGCGCCCGGTGGCGGTGGCTCACCCCCGGCTCGGTCCTCGCGACGGTCGTGTGGCTGGCGGTGACCTACGGGTTCTTCTCCTACGTGCAGAGCCTGGGCAGCTACCAGTCCACCTACGGCTCGCTCGCCGGCGTGGCGATCAGCATGTTCTGGCTCTGGACGACGGTGCTGCTGATCTTCTTCGGTGCCGCGGTGAACGCCGAGGCGGAGCGGCAGACCACGCGCGACTCCACGGTGGGTCCGGAACGGCCTGCGGGGAGCCGGGGCGCCGTCGTCGCCGACGACGTCCCGCCGCACCCCGGGGAGTGACACCTGGTCGGAGTCGAGGGGGCCGCCCCGGGGTACCGGCGGCCCCATGAGCGGCCGATCGGCGGAGGACTACGCGGACGACTACACCGACCCGGAGCTGCGCGCCCGGCTCAAGGAGGAGATCAGGGCCGGCGACCGCGGCGGCCGGCCGGGCCAGTGGAGCGCGCGCAAGAGCCAGCTCCTGGTCAGCGAGTACGAGGGCCACGGCGGCGGCTACCGGCACGAGGGCGAGCGGACCGCGTCGCAGCGGCACCTCGAGGAGTGGACCGAGCAGGACTGGCACACCGCCGACGGCGACGCGGACGCCCGCACCGGTGACGGGACGACCCGCCGGTACCTGCCGGACGCGGCCTGGCAGCTGCTCACCCCGGCGGAGCGGCGGGCGACCGACCGGGAGAAGCAGGCCGGCCGGGAGCAGCACGTGGCGAACACCGACGCTGCCCGGGAGGCCCGCGCGGCCGCCGAGCTCATCGGGATGAAGGCCCCGGAGGCGCGCCGCCGGGTGGCCGAGCTGCACGGGGAGTCGCAGCTCGACCGGGCGGAGCGGGCCGAGCGCGAGCTCGGCGAGGGACGCACGACGGTGCTGGACCGGATCGAGCGGCAGCGCTCGGCCGACGGCTGACCGGCCCGGGGGTGGCGTGGTGTTCCTGCTCCTCGGCTTCGGCACCAAGCGCGAGCACCTGGGCCCCGGCGCGACCCGCACCTGCCCGAACTGCCACACCACGAGCCGCTGGTCGCGGGTCCGGCAGTACCGGCAGTTCTCGCTGTTCTTCGTGCCGGTGGCCCGCTGGAAGCGGCGGGAGCTGGAGGTGTGCGGCGTCTGCGGCGCCGCCGTCGAGGTGTGAGCCGATCCCGTCCGCTCCGAGGGGGCGACGCGTCGTCAGACTGCGGGGACCCGGCGCCGGGTGCCGGTCCCGCCGGCCCGGCCGCGGCTCGCGGGCACCGGCCGGATGCGGGCGCTCACTCGCCGAACACCACCACGGAGCGCAGCACGTCGCCGGCGTGCATCTTGTGGAACGCCTCCTCGACGTCGTCCAGCCCGATGGTC
>NZ_SSXB01000115.1:0-11375 GCF_021698995.1 Blastococcus sp. KM273129
CGCCGGTACCGGAGCCGCCGCCCGCGCCGGTGCCCGACCCGGCGCCCGCGCCCCCGCCGGTGACGCAGGAGCCGGGTACCGGCGAGCCGCAGGATCCGGGCGGCCCGGTGTCAGAGACGTGGCTCGACCGGTTCCCCTACCCGCCGCCGCGGCGCTGACCGGTCGCCGGCGAGCTCGTCCAGCGTCTGGGTGGTGAGCCAGCCGAGCAGCACGACCAGGTGGAGCAGGAAGAGCCACAGGGCGAGCGCGACGACGCCGCCCACGACGTCCAGGTCGCCGAACGGTGCGCCGAGGTCCAGCGGCAGCGCCAGGAACAGCACGAAGCCCTGGAGGAAGCCCGACAGGCAGGCGGCGGTGAACAGGGCCCCGACCAGCAGCGAGCGCCACCGCACGCGGCCCCCGCCGACGACGCGGAACCCCCAGGCCAGCGGCAGCGTCAGCGCCGCCAGCACCGCGTAGTAGCCGAGGGCCACCTGGCCGGTCGTGGCGAGGGCGCCGCCGCGGTCGGCCAGGTCGGCCATCTGCGCCGCGGCGAGCAGCAGCGGGTAGAGCAGCACCGGGGCGAGCAGCAGCAGGGGCAGCGCCGCGAGCCGGCCGCGCCAGGCGGTGTGGCCCTCGTGCCGTCGCTCGGAGAACCGCAGCAGGGCGCGCCGGAGCCCCTCGCCGTAGAGGGACATCGGCAGCAGGGCCAGCAGCGCCCCCAGCGGGTCCAGGCCGGCCCCGGCCTCGACCAGCCGGTCGAGCGCGGCCGGCGCGCCCAGTTCACCGGGCAGCAGGTCACCGACCCGCTCGCCGAGCTCGCGCACCCGCTGGGAGGAGGTGATCCAGGCGGTGATCCCGAACGACAGCACGAGCAGCGGGACGACGGCGATGCCCGCGTAGAAGGTGAGCCCGGCGGCGATCAGCATGAGGTCGCGGCCCCGCAGCCGGGCCCGTACCCCCGCGGGCAGGCCGCGCAGCACCGCAACGCCCCGCGGCCACCGGCTCACGGGCGGCCGGTCACGGGAGGGGCTCACGGCGGTCCATCCTCCGGTAGTGGTCCGGTGCGGCCGGGCCGAAACCGGTACGGCCCGGCGCCCACCGGCTGGGGCTGGCGGGAGATCCCGGGTGGCTGGGGCGGCTGTGACTCAGCGCGCAGGGAGAACTACACGAATGTTGTTCCGAGCATTGTCACGACCGGGTCACGGCCCCTACGGTGAGTACGTCCGTCGGGGCTTTCCGTCACTGCCGAGTGACCTCCGCCGGACGCCGTCGAGCGAGCCGGGCACCCGCGCAGGTGCGGTGCCGGACCGGGACCGCTGCGGCACCGTGATGGGACGGACCCCTCCGTCCCGGTGCGCGCGCAGAGGCCGGCCGGGCCCGGGAGGCGGCCGTGGACGAGATCGGAGAGCCGCCGCACCATGGCGACCCCCCTGCGCACCCCCGCCCGCCGCCGCACCGCCGGCCGGGTGGGGCTGTCCCTGGCCGGCGCCGTCGGCATCCTGCTCGCCACGGTCCCCGCCTCCGCGAACCCCGGCTCGCCCGGCACGTCCGGCGAGGCGGCCCGGCTGCTCGCCGAGCGCGGCCACCAGCTCGAGGTCGTTACCGAGCAGTTCAACGAGGCGCGCGACACGCTGACCGCCCAGCAGGCCGCCGCCGAGGCCGCCGCCGCGCAGCTGCAGCAGGCCACCGCCGACCTCGCCCGCGCCCAGGAGCAGGTGCGCGGCATCGCGCGCAGCGCCTGGACCGGCGAGGGCCTGGGCTCCTTCCAGGCCCTGCTCACCAGCGAGTCGGCCGACGAGTTCGTCAGCCGCGTGAGCATTCTGGAGACCATCTCCGGGCACCAGGGCGTGGTGCTGGCGCAGGCCGCCGAGGCCGGCGTGGCCGCCGCCCAGGCCCAGGCGACGGCGCAGGAGGCCGCCGCGCAGGCGCGGGCCACCTACGACTCCATCGCCGTGCAGCAGGCCGAGCTGCAGGAGCAGGTCGACGAGTTCCGCGCCCAGTTCGACCGGCTGAGCACCGCCGAGCGCCAGGCCGTGGCCGAGGCCCACCACGCCGAGGAGCGCGGGGGCGAGCCGCAGCGCGCCAGCCGTGACGAGCGCGAGGCGCCGGCGCCCGCCGCCCCGGTGGTTGCCGACAGCGCGGCGGCGCAGAAGGCCGTGGACGCCGCCATGGCGCAGCGGGGCAAGCCCTACGTGTGGGCGGCCACGGGGCCCAGCGCCTTCGACTGCTCCGGGCTGACCTCCTACGCCTACCGCGCGGCGGGGATCTCCCTGCCCCGGGCGAGCCGCAACCAGGCGGGCGTCGGCCGGGCGGTCTCCCGCGCCGAGCTGCGCCCTGGCGACCTGGTGTTCTTCTACAGCCCGATCAGCCACGTGGGCATCTACATCGGCAACGGCCAGATGGTGCACGCGCCGACGTCGGGCGACGTCGTCAAGGTCGCCAGCATCGACTCGATGGGCGGGTACGCCGGGGCACGGCGCGTCGCGGGCTGACCCCTAGCCCGAGCCCGGCCCGCTGACCTGCTGGAGCAGCCCCCAGACGAACACCGCCCGCACCCCGCCGGGGAGGTGGACCTCCGAGCGGGTGGGCACGCCGGTCGCGACGCCGCGCCCGCCGGGGAGCCCGGCGACGTCGTCGAGCACGTGCTCCCACACCAGCAGCCGGTCCGGGCCGGCCGCCGGCACCGGTGAGCCCGGCGCCCGGGCGAGGTGCTCGTGCAGCACCGCGCCGCCGGGCCCGCTGACGACCTCCCACCACTGGTGCGGCCACAGCGGCAGCGGCCAGCGCCGCACCTGGAGGTCCAGGTCGCCGACGCGCCGGTCCTCCAGCTCCTCCGGAGGGCCGAGCACCGCGGTGCGCAGGGCCAGCCCGCGCGGGGCCCGCCGCGAGTGCTGGAGAGCTTGCCAGCGGGTGTGCGCGGCGTGCGCCTCGCCGCGGGTGGCACCGAGCCTCGGCAGCGCCTCCGCCGTCAGGTCGGGCCGGATGTCGGCCATCCGGCGCAGCAGCACCAGGCAGAACTCCCGCCGGGCCAGTCCGCGCACGGGCCGACCCTGCCACCCTCCCCGCTGCCGCGAACATCACACCCCGGGCGGGGACGCCGCCGCCGGCCCGGTCGTTGACCGCGCGGACCCCGCCCCCGGAACCGAGGACGCCCGTTGAACCCGCGCACCGTCACCACCGCCTTCCGCCTCGTCGCCATCGCCGAGGCGATCACCTGGGTCGGCCTGCTGGCCGGGATGTTCGTGAAGTGGGTGCTGCAGACCTCCGAGGTCGGCGTCCAGGTGTTCGGGCCCATCCACGGCGGCGTCTTCGTCGTCTACGTCGTGGTGGCCCTCGTCGCCGCCCGGGTGCTGCGCTGGTCGCTGTCCACGACGCTGCTCGCACTGGCCGCCTCGGTGCCGCCGCTGGCCACCGTCTGGTTCGAGCGGTGGGCCACCCGCACCGGTGCGCTGCCCGCGCGCGAGGCGCTGACCGCCTGATCCGCCGGGCGGGGCGGTCGCTACGGTCGCCGTCATGCCCGAGCCCGTGCTGCCCTCCACCGCTCGCCTCCTGCTGGCCCGCACGGCGCGGGTGCAGCGCGACGGGCGGGCGCCCGGGCTGGTCGCCGGCGTCGTCCGGGACGGCGGGCTGGTGTGGTCGGCCGGCCGCGGCGAGGTGCCCGGGCGGCACACCGACGTCCAGTACCGGCTCGGGTCGATCAGCAAGACGGTGACGGCGGTCGTCGTCCTGCGGCTGCGCGACGAAGGGCTGCTGCGGCTCGACGACCCGCTGGAGCGCCACCTGCCCGGCACCCCGCTCGGCGACCGCACCGTCGGGCAGCTGCTCTCCCACCTCGCCGGTGCCTCCGCGGAGAGCCCCGGCGGATGGTGGGAGCGCACCCCGGGCGGTTCACTGGACGAGCTGGGCCTGGGCGAGACCGACGTCGTCCTCGGTGCTGCCCGGCGGTTCCACTACTCCAACCTCGGCTTCGGCCTCCTCGGTGAGCTCGTGGCCCGGCTGCGCGGCCGGTCCTGGGACGACGTCGTCACCGCCGAGGTGCTGGCGCCGCTCGGCATGGCCCGCACCACGCCGCGCCCGGTGGCGCCGGCCGCCGAGGGCTACGCGGTGCACCCGTGGGCCGACGTCGTGCTGCCCGAGCCCGAGCACCACGCCGGCGTGATGGCCGCCGCGGGGCAGCTGTGGGCGTCGCTGGCCGACCTCGGCCGGTTCGCCGCCTTCCTGCTCGGGGACACCGCCGACGTGCTGGACCCCGCGACGCTGGAGGAGATGACGGTGCCGGCCGGCGTGGACTCGTCGGCGCCGGGCTGGTCGGCCTACGGGCTGGGTCTCCAGGTGCTGCGGGTGGACGGGCGGACGCTGGTCGGGCACGGCGGCTCGATGCCCGGCTTCCTCGCCGGCGTGTTCGTCGACCGCGAGGAGCAGGCGGGCGCGGTGTCGCTGGCCAACACCACCAGCGGGCTGGACCCGCTGGTGTTCGGGCTGCTGGCCGACCTGCGGGTCGCCGAGCCGCGGGTCGTCGAGGCGTGGGTGCCCGCGCCCTCGCCGTTGCCCCTGGAGAGCCTCGGCGTCTGGTTCTGGGGGCCCGCGCCGTACGTGCTGCGCTCGGTCAGCGGCGGGCTGCTGCACCTGGGGCCGCTGCCGGGGCGCCCGGGGCGGGCCAGCCGCTTCGCCCGGGCGGACGACGGTGCCTGGCGGGGGCTGGACGGCTACTTCGCGGGGGAGGCGCTGCGCATCGCGGACGACCACCTGGACCTCGGCACCTTCGTCTTCACCCGCACGCCCTACGACCCGGCCGCCCCGGTGCCCGGCGGCGTGGACGAGCGCGGCTGGCGCTGACCCGTCCGCCGGGGCCACGATCAGGGGACCCGCGGACCTGATCGTCGCCGGGCCGTGTCAGGGGCGGTCGAAGGCGTCGATCGTGCTCTTGACGACCAGCCCGTAGGCCAGGTGTGGCACCAGGTCGCTCAGCCAGTCGGTCGCCGACCACGTGCGCGGGTCGGTGACGCCGAGGACGGCCATCGGGCCGTTGGCCGCCAGCATCGCGCCCAGGCCGGTCAGCACCGTGCCCACGGGCTTGGTGGAGAGCAGCCCCGAGGCCCGGGCCAGCCCGCCGACCACGCCGACCCCGACGCCGGCCACCAGCCCCGTCATCGGCCCGAGCCCCTGCACCCGGTTCTGCCGGGTCTGCTCGTCGCCGGGGATGGGCACGTGCGCCGCCGCGGCCAGCTTCTCGACGGTCTGCTCGGGGGTGGAGCTGCTGCCCCGGCCGCGCGCCACCATGTCCAGGTAGGTGACGGCGTTGAGCGCGGTGGTGCCGGCGGCTCCCGCGGCCGCCCCCCGGAGCGCCCAGCCCAGCGTGCTGATGCCGCGCCTGCCCTTGCCCGTCCGCCCCAGCGGGGTGCGCTTCGCCATGGGCCGTCCCGTACCCGGGCGCCGGCGCGGCACACCGCCACCCGGCTGGCGGTCGGGGGACGGGAAACCCACGCTGGGCGGGTGGACGACGTCGCCGCGCGGCTGGAGCGCGCCATCGGGGAGCTCCTCGCGCGCCGCCGCCCGGAGGCGTCCATCTGCCCGTCGGAGGCTGCTCGCGCCGTCGACCCCGCACGCTGGCGGGACCTCGTGCCGGATGCGCGCAGCGCAGCGGGCCGGCTGGCCGACGCCGGCGCAGTCGAGGTCACGCAGGACGGCGCCGTGGTGGACGCGCGCAGCGCCCGGGGGCCGGTCCGGATCCGCAGACCCCGCTAGGAGCTCCCGGCGGCGCGGTGCAGCAGCGGGCCCACGCGCCGCTCGACGAACCGGCGCATCGCCAGGGCGGTGTCCACGCGCTGGACACCGGGGATGGCCAGCACCGCCTCGGTGGTGCGCCACAGGTGGTCGGCGTCGGTGGCCGCCACGTGGACGAGCAGGTCGGTGGCCCCCGACAGCCCGGTCACCTCGAGCACCTCGGGGAGCCCGGCCAGGGCGTCGCTGACCTCGGCCAGCCCGCGCTGCGCCACCTGCACCGACATGTAAGCGGTCAGCCGGTACCCCAGCGCCTCGGGGCGGACCCGCTGGTCGAGCGGGCCGAGGACGCCGTTGCTCTCCAGCCGGGCCAACCGGGTCTGGACGGTGTTGCGGGCGAGCCCGAGCCGCTGGGACAGCGCCATCACGCTGGCCCGAGGGTCCTCGGTGAGGGCCAGCAGCAGCCGAGCGTCCGTGGCGTCGATCTCCGGCACGCTGTGCAGTCTGGCAGCTCCGAGCGGCCTGCGGGGACCTTTCTGCGCAATCACCCCACCTCGTCCTGCGCAGATCGAAGCGCCCGAGGGCTGGCCAGCGGCGGGGCGACCGTGCCAGGATGTGTGAGGGCCGCCACACCCGGTGGTCCGGAACGTCCAGCACCACCGCGCCGCCGGTGACCCCGGCGGCGGTGGCCGACGGCGAGGAGCGCGACCGGTGACAGCGTTGCCCGAGACCACGGAGATGGTCGACCCCGTCCCGGGGGCCGCCGCCCCCCACCTGCCGCAGCGGTCGCAGCTGGTGCAGCTGCTCACGCCCGAGGGCGAGCGGGTCGAGCACCCCGACTACGCGCTGGAGATCTCCGACGAGGAGCTGCGCGACCTTTACCGCGACCTGGTGCTGGTCCGCCGGTGGGACGTCGAGGCGACCGCCCTGCAGCGGCAGGGCGAGCTCGGCATCTGGGCCTCGCTGCTGGGCCAGGAGGCGGCGCAGATCGGCGCCGGCCGCGCGATGGCCCCCTCCGACATGGCCTTCCCCACCTACCGCGAGCACGGCGTCGCCTGGACCCGCGGGGTCGACCCGCTGCACGTGATCAGCCTGTTCCGCGGCGTGGACAACGGCGGCTGGGACCCGGTGGCCACGGGCTTCAACCTCTACACCGTGGTCATCGGCGCGCAGTGCCTGCACGCCACCGGCTACGCCATGGGCCTGCAGCGCGACGGTGCCGAGACCGCCACGCTGGCGTTCCTCGGCGACGGCGCGACCAGCCAGGGCGAGGTGAACGAGGCGATGATCTGGGCGGCCAGCTTCTCGGCCCCCGTCGTCTTCTTCTGCCAGAACAACCAGTACGCGATCAGCGTGCCGCTGGAGCGGCAGTCGCGCGTCCCGCTGTACCAGCGTGCCGCGGGTTTCGGCTTCCCGGGCGTGCGGGTCGACGGCAACGACGTCCTGGCCGTCCTGGCCGTCACCCGGCAGGCGCTGCAGGCCGCCCGCGAGGGCCAGGGGCCGACGTTCATCGAGGCGTTCACCTACCGCATGGGCGCGCACACCACCTCCGACGACCCCACCCGCTACCGGTTGGCCAGCGAGCTCGAGGAGTGGAAGCTGCGCGACCCGATCGCCCGGCTCAAGGCGTACCTCTCCCGCCAGGAGAAGGCGGACAGCGCGTTCTTCGACTCGGTCGAGCGCGAGGCCGACGAGCTCGCCGAGCGGATCCGCAGCGGCACCGTCGAGATGCCCGACCCGGACCCGGCCGCCATGTTCGACACCGTGTACGCGGAGCAGACCCCGTGGCTGGCCGCCCAGCGCGACGAGTTCGTCGCCTACCGCGCGAGCTTCGAGGAGGCCGGCGAGTGAGCACCGAGACCCTGACCATCGGCAAGGCCCTGAACCTGGGCCTGCGCAAGGCGATGGAGGACGACGCCAAGGTCGTGCTGATGGGGGAGGACATCGGCAAGCTCGGCGGCGTCTTCCGCATCACCGACGGCCTGCAGAAGGACTTCGGGGAGGCGCGCGTCGTCGACACGCCCCTGGCCGAGGCCGGCATCCTGGGCACCGCCGTGGGGCTGGCGATGCGCGGCTACCGGCCCGTCTGCGAGATCCAGTTCGACGGCTTCGTCTTCCCCGCCTACAACCAGATCGTCACCCAGGTCGCGAAGATGCACGCCCGCTCCCAGGGCCGGTTGCCGATGCCGATCGTCATCCGCATCCCCTTCGGCGGCGGCATCGGCGCGGTCGAGCACCACAGCGAGAGCCCCGAGGCGTACTTCGCGCACACCGCCGGGCTCAAGGTGGTCGCCGTCAGCAACCCGGTCGACGCCTACTGGGGCATCCAGCAGGCGATCGCCCACCCCGACCCGATCGTCTTCCTCGAGCCCAAGCGGCGGTACTGGGAGAAGGCCGAGGTCGACACCGGCGCGACGCCCGACCCGCTGTTCGCCTCGCGCGTCGTCCGCGGTGGCGACGACGTCACGGTGCTCGCCTACGGCCCCATGGTGAAGACGGCGCTGCAGGCCGCCGAGGCGGTCGCCGAGGAGGGGCGCTCGCTGGAGGTCGTCGACCTGCGCACCGTCTCGCCGCTGGACCTGGAGCCGGTGTTCGAGTCGGTGCGCCGCACGGGCCGCTGCGTCGTCGTCCACGAGGCGCCGGTGACCCTCGGGCTCGGCGCGGAGATCGCCGCCCGGGTGACCGAGACCTGCTTCCACTCCCTGGAGGCGCCGGTCCTGCGGGTCGGGGGGTTCGACACCCCCTACCCGCCGTCGAAGCTCGAGGAGGAGTACCTCCCCGACCTCGACAGGGTGCTGGACGCCGTCGACCGCGCGATGGAGTTCTGAGCCGTGACCCAGCGACAGTTCAAGCTCCCCGACGTCGGTGAGGGGCTCACCGAGGGCGAGATCCTCCAGTGGATGGTGGCCGTCGGCGACACGGTGGCGGTCAACCAGCCGCTGTGCGAGGTGGAGACGGCCAAGGCCGCCGTCGAGCTGCCCTCGCCGTGGGCCGGCACCGTCGTCGAGCTGCTCCACGAGGCGGGCACGATGGTCGACGTCGGCGCGCCGATCATCACCATCGACGTGGGTGGTGGGGCCCCGGCGGCGGAGTCCTCCGGTGAGCAGGCCGCCGGGAGCCCGGAGCCGGCCGCGGGGCTGATCGGCGGGGCCGCCCCGGGGGGCCGCACCGCCGTCCTGGTCGGCTACGGGCCCCGCACCACCGAGGCCCGCCGTCGGCCGCGCCGCTCGGGTGCGGCGGCCGCAGCCCGCGCGACCGCCCTGCCCGGTGCCGACTACGGCTCCGGCGGCACCGACCGGCCGCCGCTGCCCTCCGACGACGGCCCGCCGCTGCTGGCGACCGCCCCGGACATGCGCACCAAGCCCGTCCGCCACGGCGGGCTGGAGGTCGGCCGCCAGGCCAGCGCCTTCACCGCGCCGCACGCCACCGAGTTCCTCACCGTCGACGTCACCCGCACGATGAAGCTGCGCAGCCGGCTGGCCGCCCGGCCGGAGCTCGCCGGGGTGAAGGTCAGCCCGCTGCTGTTCGTCGCCCGGGCGGTGCTGCTGGCCGCCCGGCGGCATCCGCTGGTCAACAGCTCCTGGGACGAGGCGGCGCAGGAGATCGTCGTCCACGGGCAGGTGAACCTGGGCATCGCGGCCGCCACGCCGCGCGGGCTGATCGTGCCCAACGTCAAGGACGCCGGCCGGCTCTCCCTGGCCGAGCTGGCGGGCGCCCTCGCCGAGCTGACCGAGACGGCCCGCGCCGGCCGCACCGCGCCGGAGGACATGACCGGCGGCACGCTGACGATCACCAACGTGGGCGTGTTCGGGGTCGACACCGGCACGCCGATCCTCAACCCCGGGGAGTCGGCGATCCTGGCCTTCGGCGCCGTGCGGGAGATGCCCTGGGTGCACAAGGGCAAGGTCCGCCCGCGGCAGGTGACCCAGCTGGCGCTCTCCTTCGACCACCGGATCATCGACGGCGAGCTCGGCTCGCGGTTCCTGGCCGACGTCGGGGCGTTGCTGCACGATCCGGGGACGGCGCTGGCGTTCTGACCGTCGCTCGCGGGAGGGTGCGCTCGTGGACCGACGTCGGACGGCTCTCGTCCTGCTGCTGCTCTTCGCGCTCTGCAGCGGGGTGGCCATCGTGGTGAGCGGGAGCCGGCCGGCGTCGGAGCAGGGCCTGGCGCCGGCGTTCGTCCAGTTCGCGGGGTACGCCCTCGCCCTCGCCGCCGCGGTGCTGCTCCTGAGCTCCCCGGGGGACGGCCCGCGGCGGGTGGGCGGGCTGGTCCTCGTCGTCCTCCTGGCCCTGGTGGTCCTCGACCTGATCGCTCCCGGCAGCCCGAACATCGGCGCGGGGCTGGTGCACCTGGCCGGGCTCGTGGTGATCATGGTGGCCACCGTCCGGCTCGCGCTGGGCATCGCCGGCGAGCACACCGCATGACCGACCTCGACCGGCTGCTGGAGTTCGCGGCGCGCTCCCGGGTGCCCGACGGGTTCGGTTACCTCGGCTCGGACGGGAGGGTGCTGCCCCGGCCGCAGGAGACGTGGATCGTCGCCCGGATGACCCACGTGTTCGGGCTGGCCGCCCTGCTGGGCCGGCCCGGCGCGGGCGACCTGGCCGGCCACGGCGTGGCCGCGCTGCGCGGCGGGCCGCTGCACGACGCCCGGTACGGCGGCTGGCGCGCGGCCGGCGACGACGGGACGAAGGCGGCCTACGTGCACGCGTTCGTCGTCCTGGCCGGTGCCACGGCCGCCACCGCCGGTGTCGACGGCGGCCGGGCACTGCTCGACGAGGCCGTCGGCGTCTGGCAGGAGCGGTTCTGGGACGCCGGTGCCGGGCTGGCCGTGGACGAGTGGGACGCCGGCTGGACGACGCTCTCGGCCTACCGGGGCGCCAACGCCAACATGCACGGCGTCGAGGCGGTGCTCGCCGCCGCCGATGCGGTGGACGACGCGGCGCTGGCCGAGCGGCTGCGCGGTCAGGCGCTGCGCAGCACCGAGCGGGTCGTGCACGGCTTCGCCCGCGCGCGGGAGTGGCGGCTGCCCGAGCACTTCACCGCCGCCTGGGAGCCGCTGCCCGACCACAACCGCGACCGCCCGGCCGACCCCTTCCAGCCCTACGGCGTGACGGTGGGGCACCAGTTCGAGTGGGCCCGGCTCGCGCTGCACCTCCGGGCGGCCCTGCCCGACCCGCCGACCTGGCTGCTCGAGGACGCCGTCGCGCTGTTCGAGGCGGCGGCGACCCGCGGCTGGGCCGCCGACGGGGCTGACGGCTTCCCGTACACCCTCGGCTGGGACGACCGGCCGGTCGTGGGCGCCCGCATGCACTGGGTGCTCTGCGAGGCGGTCGCGGCCGCCGCCGTGCTGGCCCGGGTCACCGGGGAGCCGCGGTACCGGCAGCTGGCCGACCGCTGGCGGGCGCACGGCGAGGAGCGCTTCGCCGATCCCGTCACGGGCAGCTGGCACCACGAGCTGTCGCCCTCGGGGGAGGTGGCGGAGGGCACGTGGAGCGGGCAGCCCGACGCCTACCACCTGGCGCAGATGCTGCTCCTGGCCGACCTGCCGGTGCGGGGCAGCATCGCGGCCGCGCTGCGCTGACTGTGAGGCTGGCCGGGTCGGTTCGTCGGTGATGGGCTGACTGCTGGCGGCAGCGGGCGTGACCCTTGCTCTGACTGGCCTCGTGCCTTT
>NZ_SSXB01000116.1:0-9066 GCF_021698995.1 Blastococcus sp. KM273129
CGACGGCGACCCCCAGCGCCAGGCGCAGCTCATCGACGCCGCGGTCAACCAGGGCGTGGACGGCATCGTCGTCTCGATGGCCAACCCGGACGCCCTGCAGGACTCGATCGAGGCGGCGACCGGCGCCGGCATCCCCGTCGTCACCGTCAACTCCGGCGGGGACCGCTCGGCCGAGTTCGGCGCGATCGGGCACGTCGGCCAGGACGAGGTGGTCGCGGGCCAGGGGGCGGGCCGGCGGCTGGCCGAGGACGGCGCGACGAGCGTGCTCTGCGTCGTCCACGAGGCGGGCAACATCGGCCTGGACCAGCGCTGCTCGGGCGCCGAGCAGGGCTTCACGGAGGCGGGCGGGGGGCCGGGGGCCTTCTCCGTCGTCCAGGTGGACATCAACGACCTCACCGGCGCCCAGTCGACGATCGCCTCCCAGCTGCAGAGCGACCCGGCCATCGACGCGGTGCTCACGCTCAACTCCGCGCTCGCGCCGGTGGCGGTCGAGGCCGCCGCGGACGCCGGGTCCGAGGCGCGCGTGGCCACCTTCGACCTGAACGCGGACGTCATCAGCGGCATCCAGGACGGCGACATCGCCTTCGCCGTCGACCAGCAGCAGTACGAGCAGGGCTACCTGCCGGTGGTCATGGTCAAGCTCTACGCGGAGAACCTGAACACCGTCGGCGGTGGGCAGCCGGTCCTCACCGGCCCGGGCTTCGTGGACGCCGAGAACGTCGACGAGATCGCCGACCTGGCCTCGGAGGGCACCCGCTGAGCACCCGCACGGACCCCGCCCCGGCCGGGGCGCGCGTCGACGAGCGGCTGAGCGTGCCCGGCCCGCTGCGCCGGCTGCTGGTCAAGCCCGAGCTCGGCGCACTGGTCGGTGCGGTCGTCGTCTTCACCTTCTTCGCCGTCCAGTCCGAGGTCTTCCGCTCGCCGCGGGGCATCGCGAACTGGCTGGACCCCGCCTCGACGCTCGGCATCATGGCGGTGGCCGTCGCGCTGCTGATGATCGGCGGGCACTTCGACCTCTCCGCCGGCGTGATGACGGGGACGACGGCGCTCACCGTGGGCATCGTGGCCACCGAGCTCGGCCAGAACATCTGGGTGGCCATCGGCGCCGCGCTGGTGCTGGCCCTGGCGATCGGCTTCGCCAACGGGTGGCTGGTCACCCGCACCCGGCTGCCGAGCTTCATCATCACGCTCGGCACCTTCCTGATGCTCCAGGGGTTGAACCTGGGCCTGACCAAGCTGTTCACCGGCACGGTCACCGTCGGGGAGATCGACGAGGCACCGGGTTACGCCGCCGCCGAGTGGGTCTTCGCCTCGCGCGTGCAGGTCCTCGGGGCCGAGGTCCGGGTGGCGGTCCTCTGGTGGGTGCTGTTCACCGCGCTGGCCAGCTGGGTGCTGCTGCGGACCCGGTTCGGCAACTGGGTGTTCGCGACCGGCGGGGACGAGGTCGCGGCGCGCAACGTCGGCGTGCCCGCCCGGCGCACGACGATCGCGCTGTTCATGACGACGGCGGCCGCGGCCTGGTTCGTCGGGACGACGCTCGCGGTGCGGCTGACGTCGGTCCAGGCGAACACCGGCATCGGCCAGGAGCTCATCTACATCGTCGCCGCGGTGATCGGCGGCTGCCTGCTCACCGGCGGCTTCGGCTCTGCGGTCGGCGCCGCCCTGGGGGCGCTGATCTTCGGCATGACCCTGCTGGGCATCCCCTACCTGCGCTGGGACGCCGACTGGTTCTACTTCTTCCTCGGGGCGATGCTGCTGCTGGCCGTCCTGGCCAACCGGCTGGTCCGCCGCTACGCCGAGGCGGCACGGCGATGACGCCCCCGCCGGTGGCGCCCCCGGTCGGCCCGCCGCTGCTCGAGCTGCGCGGCGTGGGCAAGGACTACGGGTCGGTGATCGCGCTCGACGGCATCGACGCGACCGTGCGCGCCGGGGAGGTCACCTGCGTCCTGGGCGACAACGGCGCCGGGAAGTCGACGCTGATCAAGGTGCTGGCGGGGGTGCACGCGGCCGACCGCGGCGCGGTGCTGCTCGACGGGGCCCCGGTGACCTTCGGCTCGCCCCGCGAGGCGCTCGACGCCGGCATCGCGACCGTCTACCAGGACCTGGCGATGATCCCGCTGATGTCGATCTGGCGGAACTTCTTCCTCGGGGCCGAGCCCACCCGCGGGTGGGGGCCGTTGCGCCGCTTCGACGCCGCCCGCGCCAAGGAGGTCACCCGGCGGGAGCTCGCGGCGATGGGCATCGACATCCGCGACCCCGACCAGCCGGTGGGCACCCTCTCCGGTGGCGAGCGGCAGTCGGTGGCCATCGCGCGGGCGGTGCACTTCGGGGCGCGGGTGCTCATCCTCGACGAGCCGACCTCGGCGCTGGGCGTGAAGCAGGCCGGCGTCGTCCTGCGGTACGTGGCGCAGGCCCGTGACCGCGGCGTCGGCGTCGTGCTCATCACGCACAACCCGCACCACGCCCACCCGGTCGGCGACCGCTTCCTGGTGCTCAACCGGGGGCGCAGCCTGGGGGAGTTCGCCAAGACGGACATCAGCCGGGAGGAGCTGACCAGGCTGATGGCCGGCGGGGCCGAGCTGGAGGCGCTCGCGCACGAGCTGGAGCGGCCCGGCGGCTGAGCCGAGCCGCCGCTGTCGACATACCGACCGCGACGGAACGGTCACCTCACGTTCTGAGCGCGGCCCGGCGTGGACTCCGCGTGTTGCCTTTGTGACTCCCGGTGACAGTGGGACCGTTCGCGGGCCAGACCGCACACCCTCTTCCCCAGGGAGCGAGCTCATGTCCCAGCGCCGTCCGCACGGACCGGCGACTCCGCGGGCCGGCCGTCGCCGGCCCGTCGCGGGCCGCTCACCCCGCACGCTGCGCACCGCCCTGGTCGGGGTCGTCGCGGGGGTCGCGCTGGTGCTCACCGCCGCGCCCGCCGTCGCCGTCCCGGCGCCCCCGCCCAACCCGACCGACGGCCAGCTCGGCGCCGCGCGCAGCCAGCAGGAGGCGGCCGCCGCGGAGGTGGGCCGCATCCGGGCACTGGTCGCCACCGCCGAGGCCGACCTGGAGCGCGTCGGGGTCCTGGCCGAGGCCGCCGGCACCGCCTACGAGGCGGCGGTGGAGGAGCTGCAGCTGGCCCAGGAGGCCGCGGACCGGGCGGCCGACGAGCTTCGCGCGGCCGACGAGGCGGTCGCGGCGGCGGCGCTGCGGATCGCCGAGTTCTCCCGGGACAGCTACATGAACGGCGGGAGCCTGACCAGCTCCGCGGCCCTCCTCGACGCCGAGGGCCCCGGCGAGCTGATCCAGCGCGCGGCGATGCTCGACTACGTCGCGGCCAACCAGCTCGACGTCCTGGGCCAGTTCGAGATCGCCCGGGTCCGCCAGGCCAACGCCGAGTCCAGCGCGCGGGCGACCCGCGACGAGCGCGCGGCCGCGGAGGAGACCGCCGAGGCCGCCAAGGCCCAGGCCGATGCCCAGCTCGCCACGCAGCAGGCCGCCTACGCCGAGATCGAGACGCAGAAGGCGCAGTACGAGCAGCAGCTCCAGGCGGCCCAGATCCACCTCCTCGAGCTGCAGGGCGCCCGCAACGCCTACGACCAGTGGGTCGCGCAGAAGGCGGCCGAGGAGGCCGCTGCGCGGGAGGCGGCCGAGCGCGCCGCCCGCGAGGCCGAGGCGGAGGCCGAGGCCGCCCGCGAGCGGGCCGACGCGGGCAGCGGCGGTGGTGGCGGGGGTGGCGCGGTCAGCGGCTCCGGGTACGTCAAGCCGACCTCGGGCCGCGTGTCCAGCTGCTACGGCTGGCGCTGGGGCGCCCTGCACGGGGGCGTGGACATCGCCGCCCCGATCGGCACCGACGTGTACGCGGTCGCCAGCGGCGTGGTGCGGCGCGCCGGCACCGCCACCGGCTTCGGGTACGCGGTCTACATCGAGGGCGACGACGGCGCGGTCACCGTGTACGGCCACGTCCACCGGTACTTCGTCGCCGCCGGCCAGCGGGTGTCCGCGGGGCAGAAGATCGCCGAGGTGGGCAACCGCGGGCAGTCCACCGGTCCGCACCTGCACTTCGAGGTCCACCCCAGCGGGCAGATGTACAGCGGGCACGTGGACCCGGTGCCGTGGCTCAACGCGCGCGGGGTGTTCGTCGGCGGCTGCGGCGGCTGAGCAGAGGGTCGACGCCCCGGGGCCTGGACCCGGCACCGGGGCCCCCGTCCGGTCCGACCGCGTGCCGGGGCTAGCTGGTGGGGGCGCTCGTGCCGGTGGGCCGCGCCAGGCCGCACTCGTCGACCAGGTAGCGCTCCACGTTGGTGGAGGACTGGCTCAGCTGCTGCTGCAGCGGGGCGAGCTGCTCCTGGAGGGTGGCCGGCGCGTTCGGGTCGGTCGGGTCGACGCCCTGCAGGGTCGTCGCGACCTGCTCGACCCCGTCGGCCAGGGCGTTCCAGTCCGCAGCGAGCTCCTCGGGCGCCTCGAGGGCGCGGATCTCCTGCGCCGCGCCCTGGAAGGTCTGCGGCAGATCGGCGGGGTTCCCGGCCGTGACGCTCCCGGTGAGCCGCTCGACGATGCCGGTCGCCTCGGTGCAGAACTCGCTCCCGGCGGCGGCCGGGGTCTCCGAGGCGGTCGTCTCACCGGCGGTGGTCTCGCCGGCGGTGGTCTCCTCGGCCGCGGTCGTCTCCTCGGCGGCGGTGGTGCCCTCCTCGTCCGAGCCGCTGCAGCCGGCGAGCAGGGCGAGGGCGGCCGCGGCGGGGAGCAGCCCGGACCGGATCAGGGAACGGCGCATGGACCGAGGCTAGCGGCCGGTCGCGCGTCCCGGGGGCCTCGCGGCTAGCGTGCCCGACGTGGCCGTCCCGACCGACCCCCGCGCCGCGTGGGGGCTCCCCGCGCCCGGCACCCTGCCGCGGACCGCCGAGCTGGAGCCCCTGGTCACCCGCGTCCTGGCGCCCAACCCCTCGCCGATGACCCTGGACGGCACGAACACCTACGTGGTGGGGGCACCCGGGAGCGGGCAGGCGGTGCTGGTCGACCCCGGACCGGACGACCCCGCGCACCTGGCCGCCGTGGAGGCGGTGCTCGCCGCGCGGGCGGCGCGCTGCGTCGCGGTCCTGGTCACCCACCACCACGGCGACCACGCCGAGGCGGCGCTGCCCTGGGGGGCCCGGCTCGGCGCGCCCGTCGCGGCCGCCTCCGGGGACGTCGCCGGGCCGGCGGGCCGGCTGCTGGCCCCGGGCGAGCGGCTCACCCTGGCCGGGACGGCGATCGACGTCGTCGGCACCCCCGGCCACACCGCCGACCACCTGGCCTTCCGCCTGGAGTCGGGGGCCGTGCTGGTGGGTGACCACGTGCTGGGGCGCGGGACGTCGGTCGTCACCCACCCCGAGGGTGACGTGGTGGCCTACCTGGAGTCGCTGCGGCGGGTGCACGACCTGGGCCCCAGCGCCCTCTACTGCGGTCACGGCCCGGAGCTGACCACCGACCCGGGCGCGGTGCTCGAGTACTACCTGGCCCACCGGGCGCACCGCGAGCAGCAGCTGCTCGACGCCCTGGCCGCCGGCGCCGGCAGCGTCGACGAGCTGGTCGCCGCGGTCTACGCCGACGTGCCCCGCGAGGTGTGGCCGGCCGCCGCCCAGTCGACCCGCGCCACGCTGGACAAGCTGGCCGCCGACGGCCGGGTGGAGCTCACCGGCGACGGCCGGGTGCGGCCGGCGTGACCGGCGTCCCCGTCGTCACGGCCGCCGAGAGCGAGCGGGACCAGCGCCGCGCGGCCGCCGGGCTGGCTGCGGCCGGCATCCGGGAGGGCGACCGGCTGCTGGTGTCGGCGGCGGCCTCGCCCGCGCTGCTGGCCGTCGTCCTCGGGGCGCTGCGCACCGGCGTCGTGCCCGTGGTGCTCGATCCGGCGCTGCCGGCCGGGGAGCGGGCGGCGCTGGCCGCCGACGCCGAACCCGCGCTGGACGTCGGTGCCGAGCCCGGGCGGCTGCTCGGTGCGGCCGAGGCGCCGCTGGCCCCGGTGCCGCTGGCCCGGCCCATGCACTACACCTCCGGCACGACCGGCCGCCGCAAGGGCGTGTGGTCCGGCGTCCTGGACGGGGACGACGCGCGCGCCCTGGCCGGCGAGGAGATCGACCTGTGGGAGTTCGGGCCGGGGGACCGGCACGTCGTCCTCTCCCCGCTGCACCACAGCGCGCCGCTGCGCTTCGCCGTCCACACGCTGCTCGCCGGCGGCGAGGTGCTCCTGCCCGGGCCCTTCGACGCCGCCCGCGCGGCGCGGGTGGTCTCCGACCAGCGGCCGACGACGGCGTTCTGCGTGCCGACCCACCTGCAGCGGCTGCTCGCGCGCGACGACGTCGACTGGTCATCCTTCCGCCGGCTGGTGCACGCCGGGGCGCCGTGCCCGGAGCCGCTCAAGCGCGCCGTCCTGGCGGCGCTCCCCGCCGGGAGCGTGTGGGAGTTCTACGGCTCCACCGAGGCGCAGTTCACCGTCTGCTCGCCCGAGGACTGGCTGGCCCACCCGGGCAGCGTGGGCCGGGCCCGGCCCGGGCGGCGGCTGGAGACCGACGAGCGCGGGCAGCTGTGGTGCGCCGTGCCCCGCTGGGCGCGGTTCCAGTACTGGCGGGCCCCGGAGAAGACGGCGGCCGCGTGGCAGGGCGACCGCGTGACCGTCGGCGACCTGGGCCGGGTCGACGCCGACGGCACCGTGTGGCTGGACGGGCGGCGGGAGGACCTCGTCATCTCCGGCGGCGTGAACGTCTACCCGGCCGAGGTGGAGGCGGTCCTCGATGCCCATCCGGGGGTCGTCGAGAGCGCGGTGTTCGGCGTTCCGGACCCGGACTGGGGGCAGCGGGTGGTCGCGGCCTACGTGGGCCCGGCCGCGGCCGGGGAGCTGGCCGGCTGGGCCCGCGAGCGGCTCGCGCCGGCCAAGCGCCCGAAGTCGCTGCACCCGCTGGCCGAGCTGCCCCGCACCTCCACCGGCAAGGTGCGCCGGCTCGACCTGCCGGGGGTGCTCGGTCTGCCCGGTGGCTGAGCACTGGGACGTCGTCGTGGTCGGGGCAGGGACGGCGGGCTGCCCGCTGGCCGCCCGGCTGGCCGACGCCGGACGGCGGGTGCTGCTGCTGGAGGCCGGCGCGCACCACCCCGACCCGGCGTCCGCGCCCGCCGAGCTGCGCGACGCCACCAGCCTGCGCGCCGCGGTGAGCGGCCACCCGGCCAACTGGGACCTGCCCGGTCTGCTGCCGGGCGGGCGGGCGGTGCGGGTGCCCCGGGGTCGGGTGAGCGGTGGCTCCAGCGCCGTCAACGCCGGCTACTTCGTGCGCCCGACGCCGGCCGACGCCGCGGGGTGGGCCGCCGCCGGCAACGACCTGTGGGCCTGGGAGCGGCTGCTCCCGGCGCTGTGCCGGCTGGAGAGCGACCGGGAGTACGGCGACCGCCCCGGGCACGGCGCCGACGGCCCGGTGCCGGTGACCCGCCCCGCCGGGGGACCACCCCTCGCGCGGGCGTTCGCGGCGGCGGCCGAGGAGCTGGGGCTGCCCGCCGAGCCGGACAAGAACGGCGGCGGGGCCCCCGGCTACGGCCCGCTGCCGCGCAACGTGGTCGACGGCGAGCGGATCAGCACCGCCACGGCCTACCTGGCCCCGCGGCGCGGGCACCCGGGGCTCACCGTCCGCGGGGGCACCCGGGTGCTGCGCGTGCTCGTCGAGCGGGGCCGCGCGGTGGGGGTGCGGACGGCCGGCGGCGACGTCCGCGCCGACGAGGTGGTGCTCTCCGCCGGCGCGGTGGGCTCGGCGCACCTGCTGCTGCTGTCCGGCATCGGCCCGCCCGATCGGCTGCGGGCGGCCGGCCTGGACGTGCTGGTGGGCGCACCCGGCGTGGGTGCGGGGTGCTCGGACCACCCGCTGGTCTACCTCCCGTTCCGTGCCCGGGCCGGTACCGGCGCGGCGCCCGGCGGCGCACCGCTGGACGGCGTCCTGCACGCGACGTCGGCCGGGGCCGAGCTGCCGGGCGACCTCGAGGTGCTGCCCTGGCTGGCGCCGTTCGCCCAGGTGATGACCGGCCGCGCCGTACCCGGGGACGCGGTGGTCGAGGTCGGGGTGGCGCTGCAGCGGACCGTGGGCCGGGGGCGGCTGGTGCTCGCCGGAGCCGACCCGGCCGCCCCGCCGGTCGCGGAGTACGGCCACCTGGTGGAGGAGGCCGACCGGCGGCGCATGCGGGAAGGGGTGCGGCTGGCCGCGGACCTGCTGCGCACGCGCGCGCTCGCGGAGGTGGGCGCCCCGGCGGGCGAGCCGGCCGCGGCGGTTTTCGCCGACGACGCCGCGCTCGACGCGTGGATCACCGCCCGCCTGACCACCGCGGTGCACCTGTCCGGGAGCGCCCGCATGGGCCCGGAGGGCGATCCGGGGGCCGTCGTGGACCAGGAGCTCCGGGTGCGGGGAGTCGAGGGGCTGCGGGTGGCCGACACCTCGGTGTTGCCGTGGGTGCCCAGCCGGGGGCCGGCGGCCACCGCGGTGCTCGTCGGGGAGCGGGCGGCCGAGCTCATGACCGGCTGAGGTCCGGCAGCGGCTCGACGTCGCCCTCGTGCGCGGCTCGTCCCGCGCGTCGCCCCCCGGGTGTGGACGCACGCGGGTCCCGGCGGCGCGTGGACGCAGCCGCCGGGACCCGGGCTCGTGGGGTCAGCGGACGGCGGGCATCTCGCTGGTGGAGAGGGTCGGGGCCGACCAGGCGTCGGGGTGCGGCCGGCCGGCGTCGGCGGCCCAGTCCGGCGTCCGCGGTCCGCTCTGCGCGCCGCGGCTGGTGGTCGCGGGGCGGGCGCTCAGGCTCACGATCACGGCCAGCAGCACGAGCAGACCGACCAGCACACCGCCGATGACCAGGAGCGTCGAGAGCATGTGCTCAACGTAGGCGCCCGAACCCGCGCTGTCACCGGGCAGAAGTACCCGAAGATGCGCGCCGAGTTCCGCAGAGTTCACCCGCGGTTCTCCCAGCGCACCACCGGCCTCGTCACCTCTCGCCCTGGCCGGCGCTGGAGCGCGGCGGCGGGGACGTGCATGGCGGGGGTGCGCGGGCGGGTAGGGCAGCCGCCGTCGATCGAGGGGAGGG
>NZ_SSXB01000117.1:0-8982 GCF_021698995.1 Blastococcus sp. KM273129
CGGTTGCGACGCCCCGGCCCACTGGTGCGACGTGCACCACCTGGTGCACTGGGCCGACGGCGGGGAGACCTCGCTGGAGAACTCAGGGCTGCTGTGCGAGCGGCACCACACGAAGGTGCACCACGGGTTCACCATCGTCCGCGACGCCGACGGCCGATGGCGCACCTGGCGGCCCGACAGCACCGAGATCCTCATCCTCCCCCGCATCACCGCCGAACCGGCCAACTCCCGAGCCGGCTGACCGGGCGCGGGCGGGCGGGGGTCACCGACGTAGCCTTCCCGCCCGATGGTGGTCTACGAGTACGAGAAGGACGGCGCCGAGATCTACCGGCAGTCGTTCGCGACGATCCGCGCCGAGGCGGAGCTGGGCGGGCTGCCCGACGACGTCGCGCGCGTGGCGGTGCGGATGATCCACGCCTGCGGTCAGGTCGACCTGGTCGAGGACATCGCCTGGTCCCCCGCCGTCGTGCAGCGGGCGCGCGAGGCGCTCGATGCCGGTGCTCCCGTGCTCTGCGACGCCCAGATGGTGGCCAGCGGCGTCACCCGGCGCCGGCTGCCCAAGGACAACGACGTCGTCTGCACGTTGAACGACCCGCGCACCCCAGGGCTCGCCGCCGAGTTGGGCACCACCCGCACCGCCGCGGCGCTGGAGCTCTGGCGCGACCGGCTGGACGGCGCCGTCGTCGCCATCGGCAACGCCCCCACCGCGCTGTTCCACCTGCTCGAGATGGTCGCCGCCGGTGCCCCGCGGCCGGCCGCCGTCCTCGGCATCCCCGTCGGGTTCATCGGCGCCGTCGAGTCCAAGGAGGCCCTCGCCGCCTCCGACCTCGAGTTCCTCGTCGTCCGCGGCCGCCGCGGCGGGAGCGCCATCACCGCCGCCGCGGTCAACGCGATCGCGAGCGACGTCGAATGAGCGGACGGCTGTACGGGGTCGGGCTCGGCCCCGGCGACCCGGAGCTGGTCACCGTCAAGGCCGCCCGGCTGATCGGCGCCGCCGACGTCGTCGCCTTCCACGCCGCCCGGCACGGCCGCTCGGTGGCCCGCGCGCTGGCCGAGCCCTACCTGCGGGCCGGGCAGGTCGAGGAGCTGCTGGTCTACCCGGTCACCACCGAGACCACCGACCACCCCGGCGGCTACCAGGGCGCCATCGACGAGTTCTACGAGGCGGCCGCCGCGCGCCTGGCCGCCCACCTCGACGCCGGGCGCGACGTCGTCGTCCTCGCCGAGGGCGACCCGCTCTTCTACGGCTCCTACATGCACATGCACAAGCGGCTGGCGCACCGCTACCCCACCGAGGTCGTCCCCGGCGTCACCAGCGTCACCGCGGCCGCCGCAGCGGTCGGGCGGCCGCTGGTCGAGCGCGACGAGGTGCTCACCGTCCTCCCCGGCACCCTGCCCGCCGACGAGCTCGCCGCCCGGCTCACCGCCACCGACTCGGCGGCGGTGATGAAGCTCGGCCGCACGTTCCCGCAGGTGCGCGAGGCCTTCGACCGCGCCGGCGTCCTCGACCGCGCCCTCTACGTCGAGCGCGCCACCACCGACCGCCAGCGCTGCCTGCCGCTGGCCGAGGTCGACCCGGCGAGCGTCCCGTACTTCTCGCTCGCCCTGCTGCCCAGCCCGCTCACCCCGCAGGTCACCGAGCCGGCCCCGGACGCCGACCGGCCGGCCGACGCCGGGGAGGTGGTCGTCGTCGGCCTGGGCCCCGGCGCCCGCAGCTGGACCACGCCCGAGGCCGCCGAGGCGCTCGCCGCCGCCGACGACCTCGTCGGCTACGGCCCCTACCTGGACCGGGTCGCGGTCAACCCGCGCCAGACCCGCCACGCCAGCGACAACCGGGTCGAGGCCGACCGCGCCGCCCACGCGCTCGCGCTCGCGCAGGAGGGCCGCCGGGTGGCGGTCGTCTCCAGCGGCGACCCCGGCGTCTTCGCCATGGCCGCCGCGGTGCTCGAGGTCGCCGAGCGCCCGGAGTTCGCCGGCGTCCCGGTGCGGGTGGTTCCCGGCCTCACCGCCGCCCAGGCGGTCGCCTCACGGGTGGGCGCCCCGCTGGGCCACGACTTCTGCGTCCTGTCGCTCTCCGACGTCCTCAAGCCGTGGCAGGTGATCGTCGACCGGCTGCGCCACGCCGCCGCCGCCGACCTCGTCATCGCCCTCTACAACCCGCGCTCGAAGCACCGCCCGCACCAGCTCGGCGAGGCGCTGGAGGTGCTGCTGGAGGTGCGCCCGCCGGAGACCGTGGTGGTCGTCGGCCGGGACGTCGGCGGGCCGGAGGAGACCGTCCGCGTCACCACCCTCGGCGCCCTGGACCCCGGCTCCGTGGACATGCGCTGCCTGGTGCTGATCGGCTCCTCGCAGACGCGGGTCACGCCGACGGGCGCGGTCTACACCTCCCGCCGCTACCCCGGCTGACACGCCGCGGCGCGGGAATGCCGCCGGGATCGTTGCCCTTGCCCACCATCGTGGCTCCTCCGACCCTCCGCCGGGACCCGGCGTTCTGGACCGCCGCCGGCCTGCTCCTGCTGGTCCTGGCCGCGTCGGGCGTCCCCACGCCGCTGTACCGCGTGTACCAGGAGCAGTTCGGCTTCGGGCCCGGCACCCTGACCGCCGTCTTCGGCATCTACGCCCTCGCGCTGCTGGCCGCGCTCCTGGTGGTGGGCGGACTCTCCGACCACGTCGGGCGCCGCCCCGTGCTGGTCGGCGGGCTGCTGCTGCAGGCCGCCTCCATGGTGGTCTTCCTGACCGCCGACAGCGTCGGCTGGCTGCTCACCGCCCGCGTGGTGCAGGGCCTGTCCATGGGCGCCCTCACCGGCACCCTGGGGGCGATGCTGCTCGACAACCAGCGGCCGGCCCGGCCGCTGGGCCCGCTGGTCAACAGCGCCGGACCCGGGATCGGGCTCTCCCTGGGTGCGGTGGGCGCGGGACTGGTCGTCGAGCACGTGGCCAGCCCCACCCGCTGGTTGTTCGCCGTCCTGACCGCGGTGCTCCTGCTCGCCGCCGTCGCGGCCACGACGCTCCCCGAGACCTCACCCCGGAGACCGGGCGCCCTCGGCTCGCTGCGCCCGTCGGTGCGCGTGCCCCGCCCGCAGCGCGCGGCGTTCCTCACCGCGCTGCCGGCCATCGTGGCCGCCTGGGCCCTCGGCGGGCTCTACCTCTCGCTGGGGCCGTCGCTGGTCGCCGGGGTCTTCGGCATCGACGACCACCTGGTCGGCAGCCTCCTGGTGCTCGCCATGCAGGGGACGGCCGCTCTCGCGGCGGTGCTGGGCCGTGACCTCGCGCCCGAGCGGGCCATGGTGCTGGGCGCCTCCGTCTTCGCCGTGGGCGTCACGGGCACGATCGCCGCCCTGGTCGGCGGCGCGGTCGCCGTCCTCTTCGCCTCCGCGGTCGTCTCCGGCCTCGGTTTCGGGCTGGCCTTCCTCGGCGCCGTCGCCACCGCCAGCGCCGGGGTCGCCCCGGGCGAGCGGGCCGGGTTGCTGTCCAGCGTCTTCGTCGCCGGCTACCTGAGCTTCAGCGTCCCCGCGGTCGTCGCCGGGGTCGCCGCCGGTGCGGTGGGGCTGGAGACGGTCACCGAGGTCTACGCCGCCGTGCTCGTGGCGCTCTCCCTCGGCGCCGTGCTGGGCGTGCGGCTGCGCCGCCGCGCCGGGGCCGCTGAGGCGGCGGACGGCGCGGTGGCCGGCGCCGCCCCGGGCGTGCGAGGGCTGGGCAGGACGGCGCCCTCCGCTCAGCGGCCGGGGTAGGGCTGGGCCTTGAGCGCGCGGGCCAGGTGCGCGGCGTTCTCGGCCAGCGTCGCGGTCGTCGAGGCCACCGCCTCGGGGGTCTCGTCGAGGTCCTTGTAGTCGGCGCCGCCCATGGCCTGGTCGTTCCAGTAGGTCGACCCCTGCGCCGGGATGGTGAAGCCGATGTCGTCGAGCCCCTGGAACAGGTCGGCGACGATCTTGTGCGCGCCGTCCTCGTTGCCGACGACGGACACGACGGCGACCTTGCCGGTCACCTCCGGCCGGCCCGAGTCGTCGGTCTCCGAGAGCTCGCCGTCGAGCCGCTCCAGCACCCGCTGGGCGACGCTGCTCATGTGCCCCACCCACGTCGGCGTCGAGACGACGAGGATGTCGGCGGCCATCACCTGCTCACGGATCGCGGGCCACTGGTCGCCCTCCCCCATGTCCACCTCGACGCCGGGCCGCACGTCGTGGTCGACCACGCGGACGACGTCGCCGGTGACGCCGTGCTTGCCCAGCTCACCCAGGATCTGGCGGGCGATCAGGTCGCTGCTCGACGGGGCGGGCGAGGGCTTGAGGCTGCAGACGAGGGCCAGGGCACGGAGAGACGCGGTGTCGGTCATGCCGGTGCACTGCCCCGCCGACCTGCATCGACACACATGACGATCAGATTGCGCGCGACCGGATCCAGTCCCGCGCTTCCCCCACCGTCGCGACGACCGGCACGCCCAGCGGGAGCGCGGGCCGGCGCACCAGCACGACCGGCAGCCGGAGCTCCCGGGCCGCGGTGAGCTTGGCCGCCGTCATCGGGCCGCCGCTGTCCTTGGTGACGACGACGTCGACGGCGTGCGCCCGCATCAGCTCGAGCTCCTCCTCGACGGAGAACGGCCCGCGCGCCAGCACCACGGTGACCCGCCGGGGCAGCGGCGGCTCCGGCGCGTCCACCGACCGCACCAGGCAGTGGCCCGGCACCCCCGCGAACGCGGCCAGCCCCTGGCGCCCGGTGGTCACGAACACCGAGCCGAACCCGGTGACGGCAGCGGCCGCCTCCGCCTGCGAGCCGACCCGGCGCCAGTCGTCCCCGGGCCCGGCGGACCAGCCGGGGCGCTGCAGCCGCAGCAGCGGGGTGCCGGTGACCGCCGCCGCCTCCGCCGCCGCCGCCGTCATCCCGGCCGCGAACGGGTGGGTCGCGTCGACGACCGCCGCCGCGCCCTCCGCCCGCAGCCACGCCACCAGCCCGTCGACCCCGCCGAACCCGCCGATCCGCACCGCCCCCGGTGGCAGCGCCGGCTCGGCGACCCGCCCGGCCAGCGAGCTGACGACGTCGACCCCGTCGGCCACCAGCGCCGCCGCCAGCCGGCGCGCCTCCCCGGTGCCGCCGAGCACCAGCACCCGGCCGGTCACCGGGGGCCGCCGTGCATGCTGGTGCGGTGGCGACGACGACCGGCACCGGCCTGCGCTCGGGCTGGACCACCGGCGCGTGCGCGACCGCCGCGACCACGGCCGCCTACACCGCGCTGCTCACCGGCGAGTTCCCCGACCCGGTCTCGATCCACCTGCCCAAGGACCGGCACCCGGCGTTCGCGCTCGCCACCGAGCACCTCGCCGACGGCGCCGCGACCGCGGGCGTGGTCAAGGACGCCGGCGACGACCCCGACGTCACCCACGGGGCGCTGGTCTCGGTGCGGGTGACCCACGGCGAGCCGGGCAGCGGCGTCACCTTCCGGGCCGGTGAGGGCGTGGGCACGGTGACCAAGCCGGGGCTGCCGCTGGCGGTCGGCGAGCCGGCGATCAACCCGATGCCCCGGCAGTTCATCCGCGAGCACGTCGCCGCCGTCGCGGCGCGGCACGGGGGCACCGGCGACGTCGTCGTCGAGGTGTCGGTGGAGCACGGCGCGGAGCTGGCGCGGCGCACCTGGAACCCGCGGCTCGGCATCCTCGGCGGGTTGTCCATCCTGGGCACCACCGGCGTCGTGGTGCCGTACTCGTGCTCGGCGTGGATCGACTCGATCCGCCGCGGCATCGACGTCGCCCGCGCCGCCGGGCACCGGCACGTCGCCGCCTGCACCGGCAGCACCAGCGAGCGCGTCGTCGTCGAGCGCTACGGGCTGCCCGAGGACGCGCTGCTGGACATGGGCGACTTCGCCGGCGCCGTCCTCAAGTACCTGGGCCGCCACCCGGTGCCGCGGCTGACGGTCGCCGGCGGCATCGGCAAGCTGGCCAAGCTCGCCGACGGGCACCTCGACCTGCACTCGGGCCGCTCCCAGGTGTCCTTCGCCTCGCTGGCCGACCGCGTCCAGGCGGGGGGCGGGTCCCCGGCGCTGGTCGACGGCGTGCGCGGCGCCAACACCGCCCTGGACGCGCTGCAGCAGTGCCGGGCGGCCGGGCTGCCGCTGGGCGACCTGGTCGCCGCCGCCGCCCGGGAGACGGCGCTCGGCGTGCTGCGCGGCGCCCCGGTCGCGGTGGACGTGCTCGTCGTCGACCGCGCCGGCACGGTCGTCGGCACCGCCTAGCCGCGGCACCGCGTCGTCGAGTAGAGGTGGCTGTCGGGGAACTCCCCGGCGGTCAGCACCGAGCCGACGACCACCACCGCGGTGCGCCGCACGCCGGCGGCCTCGACCTGGCCGGCGATGTCGGCGAGCGTGCCGCGCAGCACCAGCTCGTCGTGCCGGCTGGCGCGGGCGACGACGGCGACCGGGCAGTCCTCCCCGTAGGAGGGCACCAGCTCGGGCACCAGTTCCGCGATCCGCTGCACCGCGAGGTGCAGCACGAGCGTGGCGCGGGAGGCGCCGAGGGTCGCCAGGTCCTCGCCCGGCGGCATCGGCGTGGACCGGGCCGAGGTGCGGGTGAGGATCACCGTCTGGCCGACCCCGGGCACGGTCAGCTCCCGCTTCAGCGACGCTGCCGCGGCGGCGAAGGCGGGCACGCCCGGGACGACGTCGTAGGGCACCCCCGCGGCGTCCAGCCGGCGCATCTGCTCGGCCATGGCGCTGTACACCGACGGGTCGCCGGAGTGCAGCCGGGCGACGTCGTGCCCGGCCGCGTGCGCGGCGACCAGCTCTGCGGTGATCTCGTCGAGGTCCAGGTCCGCGGTGTCCACCAGCCGTGCGCCGGGCGGGGCGGTGTCCAGCAGCTCGCGGGGCACCAGCGCCCCGGCGTACAGGCACACCGGCGCCGACGCGATGATCCGCGCGGCCCGCACGGTGACCAGGTCCGCGGCGCCCGGGCCGGCGCCGATGAAGTGCACGGTCACGCCTTCACCGCCGACCAGATCGTCACGGGCATCGCCGCCTTCCAGCCGGTGAAGCCGCCCACGGGGGCGGCGGTGGTGACGGCGAGCCGCACGAGCTCACCGCCGTGCCGGGCGTACCGCTCGGCCAGCGCCGCCTCGCTCTCCAGGGTGACGGCGTTGACCACCAGCCGACCGCCCCGGTGCAGCGCGTCCCAGCAGGCGTCCAGCACACCCGGCGCCGTCGCACCGCCGCCGACGAACACCCCGTCCGGTGTGGGCAGCCCGGCGAGGGCCGCGGGCGCTGCGCCGGTGACGACCTCGAGCCCGGGGACGCCCAGCCGGACGGCGTTGCGGCGCACCCGCGCCGCGCGGTCCGGGCGGGCCTCCACCGCCACCGCCCGGCAGGAGGGGTGGGTGCGCATCCACTCGATGCCGATCGACCCGGCGCCGGCGCCGACGTCCCAGAGCAGCTGCCCCGGCAGCGGGGCGAGGCGGGCGAGGGTGACCGCACGGACGTCGCGCTTGGTCAGCTGGCCGTCGTGCTCGTAGGCGTCGTCCGGCAGGCCGGGCAGGGCGGGCAGCGCGACGGCGCCGGGGTCGGCGGCCACCTCCACGGCGGTGAGCACCAGCGGATCGGTGCCCGGGTGCGGCCAGCCGGCCGCGGTGCCGGTGAGGACGTGCTCGGCGGGCCCGCCGAGCTGCGCCAGCGCCGTGAGCCGGCTGGCGCCCAGCCCGCGCTCGGCCAGCAGCGCCGCGACGGCCGCCGGGGTCGACCCGTCCGAGCCGAGGACCAGCAGCCGCCGCCCCGGGGTGGCGTGCGGGACGACGAGCTCGACGGGGCGGCCGACCACGGAGACCACCTGCGCCTCCTCCACGGCCCAGCCCAGCCGCGCGCAGGCCAGCGTGACCGACGACGGGTGCGGCACGACCTCGACCGCCCGCGGGCCCAGCGCCCGCACCAGCGAGGTGCCGATGCCGGAGAGCATCGGGTCGCCGCTGGCCAGGACGACGACCCGCCGCCCGGGGTGCTCCCGCGGGAGCCCCGCCAGCGCCGGACCCAGCGGCGAGGGCCAGGGCACCCGCTCGGCACCCACCCCGGGCGGGACCAGCGCGAGCTGGCGGGCGCTGCCGCGCAGCACCTCGGCGTCCTCCACGGCCCGGCGGGCACGCGGCGAGAGCCCGTCCCAGCCGTCGGCGCCGACGCCGACCACCACGATCGGGCGGTCCGGGGCGTCCTCGGCGGCGGGCACGGGCGCCGATCCTAGAGCGGGGCGGAGCGCTGCCGTCCGGCCAGGCGGCCGCTGTCCCGGGCCGGGCGGGAGTTGCTCAGAAGGGGACCTGCTGGCCCAGCAGACCGGGCCCGCTCCCCCGGCCCGACAGCACGCGGCAGAACTCGACGGCGTCGAGCTCGACCCGCTCGCCGCCCGTTCCCGACGACCACTGCCCGCCGGCCGGTCCGGTGAGGGTGAGCTCGTGGGGCCGGCCGTGCCGCTGCGCCCACTCGGCCACGACGTCGGCGACCAGGACCCCGTCGTGCCCGGGGGTGAGCTCCGGCTCGCGCCCGGTTGCCCGGCACACGTCGATCCGGTGCATCCAGACGTCGCGGGTCAGGACGACGTCGAGCAGGAAGCCGATCCGCCAGTGCTCCCGGATGTCGCCGTTGACCTGCTCCTCGGGCAGCGTCAGCCGCCCCGCGACCCGGGACAGCCGGCGCCGTCCCCTCAGCGCCCGCGGCGCCGTGTCCTCGAGGGCGGCGGCGATCGCCGGGCCGTCGAGGTCGGCGTGCGCGCGCACCTGCACGGCGGTCAGCGCGTCGATCCCGCCCCCGGCCTTGCCGGCGAGCCGCTGCTGGCGGGCCATCTCCCGCACCGAGGCGGCCATCTCCGCCATGCCGAGCACGTGCGCGGCCATGGCGCGCACGTCCCAGCCCGGGCATTCGGTCGGCCGGTCCCAGTCGTCGGCGTGCAGTTCCCGCAGGACGGCGACGATGCGCTGGTACTCCGTGGCGGCGAGCCGGTAGGCGGCGTCCCTGTCCAGCGC
>NZ_SSXB01000118.1:0-8577 GCF_021698995.1 Blastococcus sp. KM273129
GTCGGCGACGACGACGTCGGCGGTGGCCAGGGCCTGGCGGCCGCGGACGGTGATCAGGCCGGGGTCGCCGGGGCCGCCACCGACCAGCACCACGCTGCCACCGGTCCCGGTCCCGCGCCGGTGCACCGCGAGGCTGCCGTCGGCCAGCCCGGTCAGGACGCCGTCGCGGAGGCCCGCCGCCGTCCGCTGGTCGTCGCCGTGCACGGCCACCACCAGGTCGCCGGCGCGCCCGGTGACCGGCAGGTCGGCGGTCGCCGCCGGCGAGCCGTCGGGGCCGGCGCAGAACACCCGCTCCCGTTCGGCGTCGGCGAGCACCGCGGTGTCGACGTCGGGGTCGCCGGTGGCCGCGAGGGCGAACCAGGCCCCGGCGAGGTCGCCGCGGGCGTAGGGGCGTGCCGACCACGAGAGCCGCCCGGCCGCGGCCGCCGACTCCAGCGCCGGGGTGACCGCGGGGCTGACCACCACCACGCGGGCACCCGCGGCGAGCAGGCCGGCCGCACCGCGGTGCGCGGCGGCCCCGCCGCCGACGACGACCACGCGCCGCCCGGTCAGCCGCAGCCCGACCGGGTGCGGCGCGTCGTGGGCGGTCACGGTTCCTCCTGGTGGTCCGGGTGGGTCGGGTCGGAAGCTCGGGCGACCGCGACGGTCACCCGGCCGTGCACGGTCTTGCCGACCTCCAGCACGCCGCCGGTCAGCAGCGCGGCGGCCTCGGCGACCGACGGCGTGCCGACGCGACGGGCGACGGCGCCGGACGGCGCGGGGACGCGGACGGCGGCCAGCACCGCGGCCGGGTGCCCGGTGAGCGGCCAGCCGCGTTCGGCGGCGGCGCCCACCAGGCCCGGTTCACGCGCCCGCCTGTCCAGCGTGGCGAGCAGGACCGGCCCGGTGGGGGAGGGCAGCACCGCGTCGACGGCGGCGAGCACCTCGGCGGCGCTCACGCCCGAGGCCAGCCCGATGCCGACGGTCCTCACGTCGGCACCCCGGGCCGGTCGGGGAGGGCGGCCAGCAGCCCGGTGGCGTCGCGGGGGAGCGGCCCGTCCGGGAGCAGGCCGAGCGCGCGCAGCCGGCCGCCGACCTCCAGCGCCCAGGGGCGGGACAGGCGGGCGCGAGCGAGCAGGTCGCCGTCGCCCAGGACCTCGCCGGGGGGGCCCTGCACCACGGTGCGGTCCACGACGACGGCGACCTCGTCGGCCCAGCGCAGCGCCAGGTCGACGTCGTGGGTGCTCATGACCACCGTGGCGTCGTGCTCCTGCAGGCGGGCGAGGGCGGCCAGGGTGTCGGCGACGGCGGTGGGGTCGAGCCCCGCCGTCGGCTCGTCGAGCAGCAGCACGCAGGGGCGCATGGCGACCGCGCCGGCGATGGCGACCCGCTTGCGCTCCCCGTAGGAGAGCTGGTGGGTCGGGCGGGCGGCGAGCGGGGTGACGGCGAGCAGGTCGAGCGCCTCGGTGACGCGGGCCCGCACCTCCTCCTCGGGCAGGCCCAGGTTCAGCGGGCCGAAGGAGACGTCCTGCCCGACCGAGGCGCTGAAGAGCTGGTCGTCGGGGTCCTGGAGCACCAGCTGCACGACCTGCCGGTGCTCGCGCAGCCCGCGGCGGGTGTGCCGGAGCGGCGCCCCGTCGACGGTGACCGCGCCCGCGACCGGGCGCAGCGCCCCGGACAGGCAGCGCAGCAGCGTCGTCTTGCCCGACCCGTTGGCGCCCAGCAGCGCGAGCCGCCGGCCCGGGGGGACGGTGAGCCGCGCCCCGTCGAGCACCGGTGCCGCGCCCGGGTACCCGGCGACCAGGCCGGCGGCGGCGAGCGCCCGGTGGCTCACCGGGCCACCAGGGTGAGCGCGGTGATCGCGGCCGGCAGGGCGAGCGCGAGCGCGACGAAGGGCCGGGAGGAGGGCAGCGCGTCGGGCAGCACCCGGAGGCCGGTCTCCATCCCGCGGCCGGCCAGCCCGTCCTGCATGCGCCGCGCCCGGTCCCACGACCGGGTCAGCACGGCGGCGGCGAGCACCCCGGCCGAGCGGTAGGAGCGGCGGGGGGAGGACCAGCCCATGCGCGCGGCCTGCGCCTCGCGGATGGTGCCGAGGCTCTCGAGCAGCACGAACACCAGCCGGTAGGTCACGCCGGCCACCTCGACCACCGCCGCCGGCACGCGCAGCCGGCGCAGCTCGGGCAGCAGGTCCGACATCGGGGTGGTGGTGGCCAGGAGCAGCACCGCGGCGCTGCCGGCCACCGCGCGGCCCACGAGCGAGCCGGCCCGCTCGGCGGCGTCGGGGGCCCAGCCGATCCCGCCGTCGCCGACCGCGACGACCGCGGTGAGCGCGCCGATCGCGATGAACGCCAGCGGCCAGCGGATGGCCCGGCCGAAGGTGCGGGCCGGCACCCGGGCGGGACCGAGCGCCAGCGCGACGGCGGCCAGGCCGACGAGGACGCTGCCCGGCCAGGCGGGCAGGAGCAGCGCGCAGCCGACGAGGCCGGCGCAGAGCAGCAGCTTGTCGC
This sequence comes from Blastococcus sp. KM273129, assembly GCF_021698995.1. Taxonomy (NCBI): domain Bacteria; kingdom Bacillati; phylum Actinomycetota; class Actinomycetes; order Geodermatophilales; family Geodermatophilaceae; genus Blastococcus; species Blastococcus sp. KM273129. The sequence goes on from NZ_SSXB01000118.1 coordinate 2,487, forward strand.
CGGGCGACCGCCCGCGCCAGGCGCTGCCCCACGCCGCCTGGTCGACCGCCAGGCCCGTCACCGCCGGTCGGTCTCCGCCACGGCGTCCGGTGCGGTCGCTCCCCGCCGGCCGCGCAGCCGGCCCAGCACGTAGCCGAGCACGCCGGCGCCGAGCGCCGCCTGCAGCGCGAACAGGCCCGACTCGACCTCCCCGGCCGGGGCGAACACCGAGTCGAACCAGGGGGTGTAGCCGTCGGCCTCGAGCTCCTCGGTCACCGCGGCGTCGGTGCCGCCGTACTCGGAGACGCCGCCGTCGACCAGCAGCGGGATCGCGAACAGCGCGACGACCACGACGACGAGCAGGGTGGTGACGAGCGCACGGCGGGTCACGCGGCACCTCCGGTGGTCGCGGGGACGGCGGCGGGCTGCAGGACCCCGAGCCGTTCGAGCTCGGGGCGGGCGTTGACGGTGAGCACCCGGAACAGCAGGACGCCGAGGAGGCCCTCGCCGATCGCCAGCGGGATCTGCGTGACCGCGAAGACGCCGAGGAACTTGGCCAGCGCCCCGGCGAGCCCGGTGCTCGCGTCGGGGAAGGCCAGCGCGAGCTGCAGCGAGGTGGTGACGTAGGTGGCGAGGTCGGCCAGCGCGACGCCGGTGAAGACCGCCGGCAGCAGCCCGGCGCCGGCCGCGCGGGTCAGCCGGTACGCGCCGTACCCGGCCCAGGGCCCGACGACGGCGAAGGCGAACGCGTTGGCCCCGAGCGTGGTCAGGCCGCCGTGCGCGAGCAGCAGCGCCTGGAACAGCAGCACCACGGTGCCGAGCAGCGCCATGACCGGTGGCCGGAACAGGATCGCGCCGGGCCCGGTGCCGGTCGGGTGGCTCGAGCTGCCGGTGACGCTGGGCAGCTTGATCGCGCTGAGCACGAAGGTGAAGGCGCCGGCCGCGCCGAGCAGCAGAGTCGCCTCCGGGTTCTCGCGCACCTCCTTGACCACGGCGCGCGCACCGTGCGCGACGAAGGGCGCGGCGGCGAGCGTCCAGCCCAGCGCGTGCCCGGCGGGCAGGAATCCCTCAGCGATGTGCACGGGCGGTCTCCGATCGGACGGCGGGGGTGCAGGCGGTGACGAAGCGCTGGGCCACCCCGGGGGTGCCGGCCCAGTTGAGGTGCAGGTAGGAGGCGTGGACGCCGCCCTGCACGAACCCCTCGCGGGCGGTCGCGCCCCACTGCCAGGCGGGCGACGGGCCGGCCGGTGGGTCGGCGTGCGTGCGGTGGAACTCGTGGCCGCGCACCCGGGTGCCGGCGGCGGCGAGCACGGAGCCGGTGGTCGCGACCGCGGCGCGGTAGCCGAGGGTCAGCCGGGGCGCCATCGCCGTCGCCACGTCCAGCACGCCGCACATCGGCACGCCGTCGAGCTCGCGGGCCAGGTACAGCAGCCCCGCGCACTCGGCGGCGACCGGGGCGCCGCGGGCGGCGAGCGCGGCGACGTCGGCCCGCAGGGTCTCGTTGGCCGAGAGCTCCGCGGCGTAGACCTCGGGGAAGCCGCCACCGACGACCAGCCCGTCGGTGCCCTCCGGCAGCGCCTCGTCCCGCAGCGGGTCGACGGTCACTACCTCGGCGCCGGCGGCGGCGAGCAGTTCGGCGTTCTCCGCGTAGCCGAAGGTGAACGCCGGGCCGCCGGCGACGGCGATCCGCGGGCGGCCGCCGGTCGGGGTGACCTCTGCCGCCGGGTCCCAGGGCTGCGCCGCGACGTCGGGTGCGGTGCCCGCCAGCCGCAGCACGGCCGTCAGGTCGACGCCGTCGGCGACCACCTCGCCGAGCCGGAGCACGGTCGCCACCGCCTCGGCCGACCGCTCGGCCGCCGGCACCAGGCCCAGGTGGCGGGAGGGGGTGTGCAGCGTCTCGAGCCGGCGGATCGCGCCGAGCACCGGGACCCCGGCGGCCCCGAGCGCCGCGCGCAGGATCGCCTCGTGCCGGTCGCTGCCGACCCGGTTGAGGATCACCCCGCCCAGGCGGACCGAGGGGTCGAAGGTGGCGAAGCCGTGCACCAGGGCGGCCACCGACCGGGCCTGCGACGACGCGTCGACCACGAGGACCACCGGTGCCCGCAGCAGGCCGGCGACGTGCGCGGTGGAGGCGAACCCGGGCTCGACGGTGGGGTGGGTGGCGCCGTCGAACAGGCCCATGACGCCCTCGACGACGGCGAGGTCGGCGCCGCGGGCGCCGTGGAGAAGCAGCGGGGCGATCCGCTCCTCGCCGACCAGCCACGGGTCGAGGTTGCGGCCCGGCCGGCCGGCGGCGAGCCCGTGGTAGCCCGGGTCGATGTAGTCGGGGCCGACCTTGTGCGGGCTCACGGCCAGCCCGCGGGCGGTCAACGCGGCGACGAGGCCGGTGGTGACCGACGTCTTGCCGGCGTCGGAGGACGGCGCCGCGACGACGACCCGCGGGATGCGGGTCACCACTCGATCCCCCGCTGGCCCTTCTGGCCGGCGTCCATCGGGTGCTTGACCTTGGTCATTTCCACGACCAGGTCGGCGGCCTCGACCAGCGCCGGGGGAGCGTCCCGCCCGGTGATGACGACGTGCTGGTTGCCGGGGCGCGCCGTCAGCGTCGCGACGACGTCGTCGACGTCCACCCAGCCCCACTTCAGCGGGTAGGTGAACTCGTCGAGCACGTAGAAGCGGTGTGCTTCCGCGGCGAGGTCGCGCTTGATCTGCGCCCAGCCCTCGGCGGCGTCGGCGGCGTGGTCGGTCTCGGTGCCCTGGCGGCGTGACCAGCTCCAGCCGCTGCCCATCTTGTGCCAGACCACCGGGCCGCCCTCGCCGGTCTGCTCGTGCAGCCGGCCCAGCGCGGTCAGCGCGTTCTCCTCGCCGACCTTCCACTTGGCGCTCTTGACGAACTGGTAGACCGCGATCGGCCAGCCCTGGTTCCACGCCCGCATCGCCATGCCGAAGGCGGCGGTGGACTTGCCCTTCATCTCGCCGGTGTGCACGGCCAGCAGGGGCCGGTTGCGGCGCTGCCTCGTGGTCAGCCCGTCGGCGGGGACGACCTCCACCCGTCCCTGCGGCATCAGGCAGCCCTGCTGTCGCGGACGACGCCGGCCAGCTGGTCCGCGCCGAGCTCCTCCAGGCGCATCGTCCGCGCGCCCAGCGCCGCACCCAGCGACGCCGCCAGGCCCAGCCGCACCGGCCCGGACTCGCAGTCGACGACCACGCCCGCGACGTCGGCGAGCAGGCCGGCGGCGCGGCGCGCCTCACCCAGGTGGTCGCCGCCGCGCGCGCCGGTGGCCCGGCCGTCGGTGACGACGACCAGCAGCGGGCGGCGACGCGGGTCGCGCACCCGCTCCCGCGCCAGCGTGCGGTGCGCCTCGAGCAGGCCGGCGGCCAGCGGGGTGCGCCCGCCGGTGGGCAGCCCGGTGAGCCGCGCGGCGGCGGCCTCGACCGACCAGGTCGGGGGGAGCGCGAGCTCTGCGGCGTCGCCGCGGAAGGTGATCAGGCCGACCTTGTCCCGGCGCTGGTAGGCGTCCAGCAGCAGCGAGAGGACGGCGCCCTTCACCGCGGCCATCCGCGAGCGGGCGCCCATGGAGCCGCTGGCGTCGACGACGAAGAGCACCAGGTTGCCCTCGCGGCCCTCGAGCACGGCCTGGCGGAGGTCGTCACGTTCCACCACCAGGCCCGGTCCGCGGCGGCCGCGGGCCCGCTGGTGCGGGGCGGCGGCGAGCACGGTGCCCGGCAGGTGCAGCTTCGTGACGGTGCCCTCGGGGCGGGTCGAGCCGACCACGCGGCCCCGTTCGGCCCGGGCCCGCGACCGCCGGCCCGCCGCACCGGCGCCGATGCCCGGGACCTCCAGCCGCCGGGTGCGGAACGGGTCGGCCGGGGCGACCGCGGCCTGCTCGCGGGCGGGGGCGGCGTCGGCGTGCCCACCACCTTCGCCCCGCGGCGCCGTCGTGGGCTCGCCCGCGACCTCGCCGTCCCCGGGCAGAGGATCCTTCACCTGCGTTCCGGGGTCGGATCCGTAGGTATTGCCTCCTATGCCTGGGTTCCCGCCGCCGTCGGGGCCCCCGCCGTCCGGGCCGCCGCCGTCCGTGCCGCCGCCGTCGGGGCCGCCGCCGTCGGGGCCGCCGCTGTCGTCGTCGGGGGGCTCGGGGTCGTCGTCGGGGCGGGAGTCGGCCAGCGCCTGGTCCAGGGTCTCGTCGTCCAGCCCCGGCGCGTCGAACGGGTTGCGCCGGCGCCGGTGCGGGAGCGCCAGCCGGGCGGCGACGCGGACGTCGTCCTCGGTGACCTCCTCGCGGCCGCACCAGGCGGCGTGCGCGATGGCGGCGCGGGCGGTGACCAGGTCGGCGCGCAGCCCGTCGACGTCGAAGGCGGCGCAGACGGCGGTGACCTGGCGCAGCGCGGCGTCGGAGAGGACGACGCGCGGCAGGCGGGCGCGGGCGTCGGCGATGCGGGCGGCCAGCGCGGTCTCCTCGGCGGCCCACTCCGCGGCGAACCCGGCGGGGTCGGCGTCGGAGGCGAACCGGCGGCGCACGACCTCGGCGCGCACCGCCGGGTCGCGGGGAGCGGCGACCTCGACGGTGAGCCCGAAGCGGTCCAGCAGCTGCGGGCGGAGCTCGCCCTCCTCGGGGTTCATGGTGCCGACCAGCAGGAACCGGGCCGCGTGCCGCACGGAGACGCCCTCGCGCTCGACGTACGCGGTGCCCAGGGCGGCGGCGTCGAGCAGCAGGTCGACCAGGTGGTCGTGCAGCAGGTTGACCTCGTCGACGTAGAGCACCCCGCGATGGGCGGCGGCGAGCAGGCCGGGCTCGTAGGCCTTGACGCCCTCGGTCAGCGCCCGCTCCAGGTCCAGCGAGCCGACCAGCCGGTCCTCCGCGGCACCCACCGGCAGTTCGACCAGCCGGGCGGGCCGGGTGCGCGCGGCGGCGCCGGCCTCGTGCGGGCCGTCGGGGCAGGCCGGGTCGGGTGCGGCCGGGTCGCAGCCGAACCGGCAGCCGGCCACGACGCCGACCGGCGGCAGGACGGCGGCCAGCGCCCGGACGCTGGTCGACTTGGCGGTGCCCTTCTCGCCCCGCACCAGCACACCGCCCACGGCGGGGGAGACGGCGTTCAGCAGGAGGGCCAGCCGCAGGTCGTCCATGCCGACGACGGCGGTGAAGGGGAAGCTCATGCGGGGTACCCGCGCACGGCACGCGTCCTCTCCCCGGGTGTCCACGCCCGGAGGTGGCAGGAGCGCGACGGCGGGAGTTCCTGACTCACCGGCCCGGGGGCCGGCTCACAGTGGCGGGACCGCGCCGGATTCTCACCGGGCTTCCTCCACTGCCGTCGCGTGTGGCGGCGTCATCAGACCACGGGCGTGCTCCGCGGCGACAGCCCCCCCTCCGGCGTCGCCCGGCAACCTACGACCCTCTTGACTTCCTAATGCCATGAGGACGACCATCCGGCTCGTGACCGGAACCGTGGTGCCGGACCGTCGTGGGCGGCGTCGGCAGGAGACGATCGAGCAGGTGCTCGCGGTGGCGGTCGAGGTCATGAGCGAGCAGGGCGCGGCCGGGCTGACGCTCGGCGAGGTGGCCCGCCGGATGGGCATCCGCCCGCCGTCCCTCTACGGGTACTTCGACGGCAAGCACGCGCTCTACGACGCCCTCTTCGAGCGGGGCTGGCGGGCGCTCCAGGGGGTGCTCGAGCAGGCCGGGGCCATCGCCGACGGCGCCGACCCCCTCACCGCGTGGCGGGGAGGCACCACCGCCCTCGTGCGCTGGGCCGTGGAGCACCCCGCCCACTCGGCGCTCATGTTCTGGCGTCCGGTGCCCGGCTTCACGCCGTCGGAGCGGGCCTACGCGCCGGCCGTCGCGCTCGACGCCGAGTCCCGCGCGCTGCTGGTCCGGCTGCGGGATGCCGGGCACCTCGCCGCGCACGTCGACCTGGACCGCGCCTACCGCGCCTGGACGGCGCTGGTCGGCGGTGTCATCTCCCAGCAGCTCTCCAACGCGCCGGGTGAGCCGTTCGAGACCGGCGCCTTCACGACGGTCCTGCCCGACGTCATGGACATGTGGCTCGACCACCACCGCACCGAACCCGTCCGCCCGCTGATCCGAGGAGGTCCGCCGTGACCGCTCCCGCC
>NZ_SSXB01000119.1:0-8555 GCF_021698995.1 Blastococcus sp. KM273129
CGGCCCTGCAGGCGCCGGGCTCGGTGGGCCTGGCGGCCTACCTGTCGGGCAGCTCGAGCAGCCCGGTCGCCGTCCGGTTCGACGACCTGCAGGTCACCGCGGTCGAGTGAGGGAAGCCGGGGGCCGGTTCCGCGAGGGAACCGGTCCCCGGCAATGCGGTCAGCCCGCGGTGACCGTGGGGTGACCGAGCGTCATCTCAGTCACCTCGTGGGGGGACCCGATGTCCGCCGGTCCCCTGATCAGGTGATCGTCAAGGCCATGACGCACTGTCATGGTCACTGCCGGTACTCGACGACGGCATCCAGGGGGAGGCCGCCGCTCTCGGGTCCTGGCACACGGGGGAATCCGGCATGTCCACGTCTTCGCGCCCGACCCGGCGCGCATCCGCTCGCGCCATCGCGGGCGTCGTCAGCCTGCTGCTGGCGGCCGGCAGCCTGGCGCTGCTGCCCGGCGCTGCTCGCGCCGACTCCGCTCCGCTGACGCCCTCGCCGGCCACGCCGACGACGGTCACCGCCGACGCCCTGCCGACCGTGCAGATCAACGGTGTCGCGTGGGCGCAGGCCATCGTCGGCAACACCGTCTACGTGGGTGGCTCGTTCACCAGCGCACGGCCGGCCGGCGCACCCGCCGGGACCGGCGAGACGCCCCGCGGCAACCTGCTCGCCTACGACATCCGCACCGGCGAGCTGATCACCTCGTTCGCTCACGACCTCAACGGCCAGGTGCTGGCCGTCGCGGCCTCGCCGGACGGCTCCCGGGTCTACGTCGCCGGCGACTTCACGGCCGTCGACGGGCACACGCGCCGGCGGGTCGCCGCCTTCGACACGGCGACCGGTGCCCTGGTCGAGGGGTTCGCCCCGGCGATGCAGAGCCAGGTGCGGGCCATCGCGGCGACGGACGACACCGTCTACCTCGGCGGCAGCATCACCGCCGTCGGCGGCGTCAGCCGCAGCAGGCTCGCCGCGGTCACCGCGGCTGACGGGAGCCTGCTGCCGTGGGCCCCTGTGCCGGGCGGCGCGCGCACGAACGGCAACGACCAGGTCATGGCGCTGGCCATCGCCGGCACGGGGGAGATCATCGCCGGGGGGCGCTTCGACACCATGAACGGTGTCAAGGCCACCGGCGTCACCGCCCTCGACCCGGTCTCCGGCGTCACCAGGCCCTTCGCCATCAACCAGCGGCTGACCAACCAGGGGGCCGACTCGGCCGTCTACAGCCTGAGCGCCTCGGGAGACCTGGTCATCGGAACCGCCTACGACTTCGGCGGCCCCGGCAACCTCGAGGGTTCCTTCGTGGTCCGGGCCCACGGCGGTGCGATCGTCGAGATCAACGACTGCCGCGGCGACTCCTACTCCAGCCACGTGAGCGGCGGCGTCGTGTACGTCGCCAGCCACAGCCACGACTGCCGCAACATCGGGGGCTTCCCCGAGCAGAGCCCGCAGGTGTTCAAGTTCGGCGTCGCCTTCACCCTGGAGCCCACCGGCACCGTCGGTAACGCGACGATCGCCAACGGCAACTTCCGCGGTCAGCCCGCCGGCTCCCTGCTGCCCTGGTTCCCCACCATGACCCCGGGCGACTACACCAAGCAGTACCAGGCAGGGTGGTCGGTGACCGGCAACGGCCGGTACGTCGCGTACGCCGGTGAGTTCCCCCGGGTCAACGGCGTCGGCCAGCAGGGACTCGTGCGCTTCGCGCTGCCCGACACCGCGCCCAACGCGGTCGGCCCGGCGGACGCGGGCTTCACGGCCGCCGCCACCTCCCCGGCGCCCGGCCGGGTGACTGTGGACTGGACCGCGACGTCGGACCAGGACAACGCCAACCTCGTCTACCGCGTCGAGCGCGAGGGGGAGGCCCTGCCGGTCGCGGAGACCGTCCAGGCCTCCACCTGGTGGGACCGCCCCGCGATGCAGGCCGCTGACGCCGGCGTCAGCGGCAGCCTGCGCTACCGCGTCACCGCGACGGACCCGTTCGGCAACAGCGTCGCGACCCCCTGGGTGGGCGTCGAGGTCGCCGCTGCCACCGGCGGCGAGACACGGCCCTACGCCGAGGTCGTCCGGGCCGACGGCGCATCGTCGCACTGGCGGCTCGGCGAGCGGTCCGGCAGCGCCGGGGACTCGATCGGCACCGCTCCGATGACGGTCGGGTCCGGCATCACCCGGGGCGCCGTGGGTGCGATCGCCGACGACACCGCCTACTCCTTCGACGGCGGCTCGACGGCCTCCCTGGCCACCGGAGCCGCGCGCACCGTGCCGAACACCTTCACCCAGGAGGCGTGGTTCCGGACCACATCCGCAACAGGGGGGCGCATCACGGGCTTCGCCAACCGGGCCACCGGTAGCAGTTCCACGTACGACCGGCAGGTCTACCTCGACTCCCGCGGTCGGCTGAACTTCGGCGTCTCGGTGCCGGTCTGGTTCTGGACGACGCAGCGGACGGTGACCAGCGACGCCTCGTACAACGACGGCACGTGGCACCACGTCGCCGCCACCATGGGCCCGGCGGGCATGGCGCTCTACGTGGACGGCGTGCTGGTCGGATCGCGCAGCGACACGACCAGCGGCCGCTCGTACAACGGCTACTTCCGGGTCGGCAGCGACCGCGCGATGTCCGGGTCGAACACCTTCGACGGCTTGATCGACGAGGTCGCGCTGTACCCGAGCGCCCTCTCTGCCCAGCAGGTCGCCGCCCACGCCGCTGTCGGCGGGGTCGGCGTGGCCTCGAACATGCCACCGACGGCTCGGATCCGTGCGACGACCGCCGGTCTGACCGTGACGCTCGATGGTGGCGGCTCGGCCGACGGCGACGGCAGCGTGGCCGCCTACGACTGGGACTTCGGCGACGGGGAGCGGGGCGCCGGCGCCACGGCGACGCACACGTACGGCGCTGCGGGGAGCTACGTCGTCACGCTGACCGTGACCGACGACCTGGGCGCCACCACGGTCGCGAAGACGCTGGTCACCGTGGCTCCGGTGCGCGTCAACCAGGCCCCGGTGGCGGCGTTCACGGCGGGCGGTCGCGACCTCGTCGTCACGGCCGACGGCTCGGCCAGCGACGATGCCGACGGGACCGTGGCCACCCACTCCTGGGATTGGGGCGACGGCTCCCCGGCCGGCAGCGGCGCCAGCGCCACGCACACCTACGACGCGGCCGGCACGTACACCGTGACGCTCACGGTGACCGACGACGAGGGGGCCACCGGGTCGACCTCCCAGGAGGTGACCGTCACCGCGCCGGTCCCGACCGCCCCCATCGCCAAGGACACCTTCGCCCGGTCGGCCACCGGCGGCCTCGGCACTGCGGACGTCGGCGGCGACTGGACCGTCACCGCCGGTGGCCCGCGGCAGTCGGTCGCCGACGGCGCCGCCGAGCTGGCTCTCCCGGGCGCCGGCAACAACACCGGCTCGCACCTCGCCTCGGTGAGCACGGCGAGCGCCGATCTCCGCAGCGAGTTCACCCTGTCCTCGGTCCCCACCGGGAGCGGCACCTTCGTGTACCTGACCGGCCGCCGGGTCGGTGCGGGGGAGGAGTACCGGGTGCGGGTGCGCGTCGCCGCCGACGGCGGGGTCCACCTGGTCCTGTCGCGGGTGACCGGAGGCGCCGAGGGCTTCCCGGGCGGCGAGGTGCGCGTGCCGGGGCTGACCTGGACGCCGGGCACCACGCTCGCGGCGCGGGTGCAGGTCTCCGGCACCGGGCCGACGACCGTCACGGCCGCGGTGTGGGTCGCCGGGGAGGCCGAGCCGGCCACCCCGCAGCTGACGCGCAGCGACACGACCGCGGCGCTGCAGACCCCGGGCTCGGTGGGCCTCTCGGCCTACCGCCCGGGCAGCGCGACGGCGGCCACGGCGGTGCGTTTCAGCGCCTTCCGTGTGGGGCTCGTGGGTGCCGGTGCGCACACCAACCTCGCGCCGACGGCCGCGTTCACCGCGACGACCGCCGAGCTCTCCGTCGCGGTGGACGCGACGGGGTCCACCGACGCCGACGGCCGTGTCGCCCGTGCCGACTGGGACTTCGGGGACGGCGCGACGGGCTCCGGCCCGACCGCGACGCACACGTACGCGGCGGCGGGCACCTACGCCGTCGTCCTGACCGTGACCGACGACGAGGGTGCCACCGCGACCACCACCCGGTCGGTGACCGTGACCGCGTCGGCGGCGCCGCCGGTGGAGGAGCCGGCGGAGCAGATCGCGGCGGACACCTTCGAGCGCTCGGTGACCGGTGGGCTGGGCGCCGCCGACTCCGGCGGGCCCTGGACGCCGGTGGCCGGTGCCGGTCGCCAGTCGGTCGCCGACGGTGCCGCGGTCCTGGCGGTGGGCCCGGGCAACAACGCTGCTTCGGTCCTCGCCGGCGTCTCCGCCGCGGACGTGGACGTTCGGGCCACCGTGTCGTTCTCGCGGACGCCGGCCAACGGCAGCGGCGCCTACGCCTACGTGACCGGTCGCCGGGTGGACTCCGCCCAGTACCGGGCACGGGTGCGGGTCCTGCCCGGTGGCGACGTCGGTGTCTCGCTGGTCCGCGAGGCCGACGGCGTGGAGGCGACGCTCGGTTTCGTGACGCTGCCCGGGCTGACCTACACCGACGGCATGCCGCTCCAGGTCCACCTGCGGGTGACCGGCACGGGCGCGACGAACCTGGAGCTGACGGTGTGGGCGGCAGGTGCCGAGCAGCCGACGGTCCCGACGCTGTCGCGCACCGACTCCACCGCGGTTCTCCAGTCGCCGGGCGCTATCGGCCTGGCCGCCTACCTGTCGGGAAGCTCGACCAGCCCGGTGCAGGTCCGCTTCGACGACCTCCTGGTCACCGCGGCGCGCTGAGCCACCGGCGCGACGCCACGTGCCGGGCCGGCTCTCGCAGCCGACCCGGCACCGTGCTGGCCGGTGCAACCCTTCCTGCTGACAGGCCGTCACCGTGGCCGGCGAACAACGTGTTGCGAAAGCGCAGATGCACCGCATCGGGTGATCGCCACCATGTACGGAAAGTGACATGGTGCACCCCGACTGCGCTCCCCGCTCGTGGGTCGCGAGGGCACACCACCAGTTCGGGGAGACGACCTGATGCGCGCACCCACCAGCACGGTCGGCCGCCGGGTGCTGACCGGCGCGATCGGCCTGATCCTCGCTGCCGGGTCGCTGGCGCTCGTGCCGGCCTCGGCCCGCGCCGACTCCGCGCCCGTGGCGCCGTCGCCGGCCACTCCGGTCACGGTCACCGCCGACGCGCTGCCGACGACGCAGATCGACGGCGTCGCCTGGTCCCAGGTGGTGGTCGGGGACACCGTGTACGTGGCCGGACGGTTCTCCCGCGCCCGGCCGGCGGGTGCGGCCCCCGGGACGCAGGAGACCGTACGGAACAACTTGCTGGCCTACGACATCCGGACCGGCCGGCTGGTCACCTCCTTCGCGCCCGACCTGAACGCCCAGGCGCTGGTGGTGACCGCGTCCCCGGACGGCTCCCGGATCTACGTCGGCGGGGACTTCACGCGGGCGAACGGTGAGGTCCGCAACCGGGTCGCCGCCTACAGCACCGCCACCGGTGCGCTCGTCCCCGACTTCCGCCCGAGCGCCAGCAGCTCGGTCCGGGCCATCGCCGCCACCGACAGCACGGTCTACCTCGGCGGCACGTTCACCGCGATCGGGTCCCAGAGCCGGCACCGCCTGGCGGCGGTGACCGCCGCCAACGGTGCGCTGCTGCCCTGGAACCCCGTCCCCGGTCCCGGCCCGGTGCTGAATCGCAACAGCAGCACCGGCACCAGCGACGTCGTCCGCGCCCTCGTCGTCACCGGCGGCGGCTCGCAGGTGGTCGCCGGTGGGCACTTCGACACCCTCAACGGCGTGAAGGCCACCGGTGTGGGTGCGCTGGACGCGGTCACCGGGGCGACCAGGCCGTTCGCCGTCAACCGGCTGATCACCAATCAGGGCGTCAACGGCGCCGTCTACGACCTCACCACCGACGGCGCCAGCGTCTACGGCGTCGCCTACGACTACTTCGGCCCCGGCAACCTCGAGGGCGCGTTCTCGGCCGCCGCCGACGGCGGGGCGGTGAACTGGGTCAACGACTGCCACGGGGACAGCTACTCCGTGCACCCCATGAACGGGGCGCTATACCTCGCGGGTCACCCGCACGTCTGCGCCAACATCGGCGGCTACCACGAGCACAACCCGCGCGTGCACCGCTACGCCACCGCGCTGAGCCTCCAGGCGACCGGCACGGTGGGCACGGCCACCCTCTTCAACAGCCGGGTGATGCCGGATGGGACCGTGGTCCACAAGAACGACACCGGTGGGTACCCCTCCAGCGGGACCCTCCTGCAGGGCAAGCCGGCGCCGTCCCTGCTGAACTGGTTCCCCACGATGTCGCCGGGCACGTTCACCGGCCAGGGGCAGGCCGGGTGGAGCGTCGCCGGCAACGACACCTACGTCGTCTACGGCGGGGAGTTCCCGCGGGTGAACGGTGCCGCGCAGCAGGGGCTGGTGCGGTACGCGCTGCCCTCGGCCGCCCCCAACCGGATCGGCCCCGACGGCACCGGATTGGCCGTCGCGGCCGGGGCGCCACTGGGTGGCATGGCGCGGATCAGCTGGACCTCGGTGAACGACCGGGACAACGAGCACCTCACCTACCGGGTCTACCGGGACGGCGAGACCGCCCCGGTGCACGAGACCACGCGGTCCTCGCTCTGGTGGCGCACGCAGCCGATGGGCTTCGTCGACCTCGGGGTCGCGGCGGGTGCTCACACCTACCGGGTGAGCGTCGTCGACGCCTTCGGCAACCGGGCGGACTCGCCCTGGGTTCCGGTGGAGGTCGCGGCCGGTTCCGTCCTGCAGCGCGACTACGCGGACACCGTGCGGGCCGACGGTGCGCAGCACTACTGGCCGCTGGGCGAGCCATCCGGGGACACCGCCCTCGACCACGCCGGCGCCTCGGACCTCACCGTCGGCACTGGCGTGAGCGGAGGGCAGGAGGGCGCCATCGCGGGCGACCCCGACACCGCGTACCGGTTCGACGGCACGAGTGCGGGCCTCGCCGCCACCCGTACCGCCGTCGCGGGCCCGGGCACGTTCACCGTCGAGGCGTGGTTCCGCACCACGTCGACGGCGGGCGGCAAGATCGTCGGCTTCGGTTCCGCGAGCACCGGCACCAGCGGCAGCTACGACCGGCACGTCTACCTCGACGCCGAGGGCCGGGTGCTGTTCGGCGTCTACCCCGGCGCCATGCGGACGGTCAGCAGCGCGTCCTCCTACAACGACGGGCAGTGGCACCACGTCGCCGCCTCGCTGAGCCCTGCCGGCATGGCGCTGCACGTGGACGGCGAGCTCGTCGGGTCGCGGACGGACACGACGTCGGCGCAGGCCTACAACGGCTACTGGCGGATCGGTGGGGACACCAGCTGGTCCGGCAGCGCATGGTTCGACGGCCTGGTGGACGACGTGGCCGTGTACCCGACCGCGCTCAGCACCGGTCAGGTCGCCCGCCACGTCGCCGTCGGCTCCGGGGCCGTCGCTCCCGTCCCGCCCTCGGCGGTGTTCACCTCCTCGGTGACCGACCTCGCCGTCTCCGTCGACGGCTCCGGCTCGACCGATCCGGACGGGGCGATCGCCTCGTACGACTGGTCGTTCGGCGACGGCGGGACCGGCACCGGCGCGACCGCCTCGCACACCTATGCAGCGGCCGGCACCTACCCGGTGACGCTGACGGTGACCGACGACGAGGGGCTGACGGCGACGGCCACCGAGCAGGTCACGGTGACCGCGCCGGCCGAGCCGGAGCAGCCCGCCGAGCCGGAGCAGCCGCGGGTGCTGGCCGCCGACGCGTTCGAGCGGTCGGTCACCGGCGGGCTGGGCACGGCCGACGTCGGAGGCGCCTGGACGGCGTCTCCGGGCGCCTCGCGGTTGTCGGCGTCCGGGGGCGCGGCGGTGCTGTCGCTGCCCTCGGCGGGCAACAACACCGGCGCGCACCTGGGCTCGGTCGTGCAGACCAGCGCCGACATCCGGACGTCCTTCACCTTGTCGGCGGCACCCACCGGTGCAGGCACCTACGTGTACGTCTCCGGGCGCCGCGTGACGGCCGGTCAGGAGTACCGGGTGCGGGTGCGCGTGGCCGCTGACGGACGTGTGTACCTGGCGCTGTCCCGGCTCTCCGGCGGTTCGGAGTCCTGGCCGGGCGGGGAGTCGGTCGTCCCCGGCCTGACCTGGACGCCGGGATCGGCGCTGGAGACGCGGGTACAGGTCACCGGCGCGGGCACCGCGGAGATCGCGGCCTGGGTCTGGGCCTCGGGGACGGCGCAGCCGGAGGACCCGCAGCTCACCCGGACCGACACCACCGCGGCACTCCAGGCGCCCGGCGCCGTGGGGATCGCCGCCTACCGGCCCGGATCGGCCACGGCGGCCACGGCGGTGCGCTTCGACGACCTGCAGGTCACCGCGGTGGGGGAGACCGCGCCGCCCCCGCCCCCGGCGAACGTGGCACCGGCGGCGTCCTTCACCGCGCAGGTGGCGGGTCTGTCGGTGGCGGTGGACGGCAGCGGCTCGACCGATTCCGACGGTGCCGTCGCCGGGCACGCCTGG
>NZ_SSXB01000120.1:0-8516 GCF_021698995.1 Blastococcus sp. KM273129
GTCGGAGACCGCGACCGGCTCGTCGAGGACCGCGACCGGGGCCACCGGCTCGTCGAACACCGCGGCGGGGAGCACCGGCTCGGCCAGCGCCTCGCGCGGGGAGTCGCCGGCGAGCATCTTGCGCAGGATCCCGGCGAGCGCCTCGTCGGAGTGGCCCCGGGCCAGGGCGTCGCGCAGCGCCTCGGCGATCTCCTCCTGGCGCGCGGACGGCGCCGGCACGGTGGCCTCCCGCGGGGTGGCCGCCCACGTGGGCAGCTCCTCGGCACCGGTCGTGGACGTGGTGGGCGGCGCCGCGGCCTGGTCCTTCACCGTGGTCTCCTCCTGCTGCACGGCCTGGGACCGCTTCGACGGATCTGCTGAACGGATGGCCGCGACCAGGGACGGCCGGGATGCCGGCGTGGCCGCGAGCGGGTCGCGGTCCGGCGCGGCCGGGACGGCCTCCACCGGCTGGGCCAGCGCGTGGTCGACGGCCTGGCGCACGTCGCGGTCACCGGAGACCATGCGGGCCAGCGCCGCGGTGAACGGCGAGGGGGCGGCGTCGGCGTCCGCCTTCTGCGCCGGCGTGACCGGGGTGGTGACGTGCGGACGCGGGGTGTGCGCGGGCTCGCGCGTCGCCTTGGGGAAGGTGGCCCGGGCCGCCGTCGACCGCCCGTAGGCCGATGTCGGCGCGGCGGGCGCGGCGCCGCCCAGCAGACCGGCCAGCTCGTCGATCCGCTCGTCGTCCCGGGCGGGGGGTGCGGCGGGAGCGGCCGACCAGGACGGCGCGGCCCCCGGGTCCGTGGCCGGCGACCGGGGCGCAACCCGCCGGGCCACCGGCTCGGCGGTTCCGGGCCGGGCGGCCTCCGCGGCCCAGGCGGCGGCGCCGTTGCGGGCGGGCGCGGTCGTTCGGGCGCGCGCGGGGGCGGCGGCGGCCAGCGGGGAGTCGTAGGCGGCGACGGGCGTGGCCTGGGCGGGGCCCGCCGACGGCGAGGGGGCGCCGGGGCGCGCGAACTGGTCGGGCGCCACCTCGGCGATGTAGCGCTCGGTGGCGAAGAAGCCCAGGACGCCGCCCGAGCGGACCCGGCGCACCCCGACGACGCGGGCGTGCGGCCCGAACTGCTCGCGCGCGGCCGCGATCGCGTCGTCGCGCGTGGCGGCCTCAACGGATCGCAACGGCACCGCTCACCACTCCCAGCGACTCGATCTGGGCCGTCCGGGACACCTCCGCGTAGGAGATGACCGGCAGCCGGGGCAGGATCTGGCGCATCAGCCGCGCGAGCGCCGCACGGACCTGAGGCGAGCAGACGAGGACGGGGGACAGGCCCTGCCGCTCGGCGTCCTCGAGCATGCCGCTGCAGCCGTGGACGAGGGCGTCCACCGCACCGGCGTCGAGCGCCAGGACGGCACCCAGCTCGGTCTGGCGGACCGACTCGAGCAGGCGCTGCTCGAACCCCGGCTCCAGCGTGAACACGTGCAGGCGCTCGTCCGGCGTGACGTAGGGCTGGCTGATCGCCGAGCCCAGCGCCGTCCGGGCCGCCTCGACGAGTCCGTCGAGGTCGGTGGAGTGCTTGGCACGCACAGAGAGTGCCTCGAAGATGCGCACGAGGTCGCGGATCGACACACCCTCGGTGAGCAACGCGTGCAACACGCGTTGCACCTCTCCCAGGGTGAGCAGCGCCGGCGTCAGCTCCTCGACGACCACCGGGTGCGTGCGGCGCACCATCTCCACGAGGAGGCGGACGTCCTCGCGGCCGAGCAGGTCGGCGGCGTTCTGCCGGACGACCTCGGCCAGGTGCGTGGTGATGACCGAGGACCGGTCGACGACGGTGGCGCCGGCCATCTCGGCGGCCCGCTGCAGCTCGGCGGGCACCCACTTGGCGGCGAGCCCGAACACCGGCTCGTGGGTGGGCTTGCCGGGCAGCCCGTCCAGCGCGTCGCCGATGGCCAGGACCGTGCCGACGGGGGAGCTGCCCTTGGCGACCGGCACGCCGTTGAGCCAGATGACGTACTGCGAGGACGGCAGGTCGAGGTTGTCGCGCGTGCGCACCAGGGGGATGACCAGGCCGGTCTCCATGGCGACCTTCCGCCGCAGCGCCTTGACCCGGTCCAGCAGGTCGCCGCCGCGGGCGGTGTCGACCAGGTCGACCAGGTCGAACGCCACCTCGAGCTCGAGCGGGTCGACGCGCATCCGCTCGGCGATCGCCTCGGGCGAGTCGGGGGCGGGCTCTAGCTCGGCGGCGGCCGCGGCGGCCTCGGCCTCCTCGTCGACCTCCTCCGGCTCGGTCATCCGGCTGGCCATGACGAGGAAGAGGACACCGACGAGCAGGAAGGGCAGCTTGGGCAGCCCGGGGATGAGGCACAGCGCGAGGGCCGCGCCGCCGGCGATGCGGACCGGCTGCCTGAACCGGCCGAGCTGGGCGATGAGGTCGCTGCCCATGTCGCCCTCGGTGGCCGAGCGCGTCACGATGATGCCGGTCGCGGTGGACATCAGCAGCGCCGGGATCATCGAGACGAGCCCGTCGCCGACGGTCAGCAGCGAGTAGGTGCTCACCGCCTCGGCCGGCGCCATCCCGCGCTGCATCATGCCGATGGCGAAGCCGCCGATCAGGTTCACGAGCGTGACGACGATGCCGGCGATCGCGTCGCCCTTGACGAACTTCGAGGCGCCGTCCATCGAGCCGTAGAAGTCGGCCTCGGCGGTGACCTCGTGCCGCCGCTTGCGGGCCTGCGCCTCGTTGATCAGCCCGGCGTTGAGGTCGGCGTCGATCGCCATCTGCTTGCCGGGCATCGCGTCGAGGGTGAAGCGGGCGCCGACCTCGGCGACGCGTCCGGCGCCGTTGGTGATCACCACGAACTGCACGATGGTGAGGATCAGGAAGATCACCAGGCCGACGACCAGCGAGCCGCCGATGACGATGTGGCCGAAGGCCTCGATCACCTTGCCGGCGTAGCCGTCGGTGAGCACGAGCCGCGTCGAGGAGACGTTGAGCGCGAGGCGGAAGAGCGTCGCGATGAGCAGCAGCGACGGGAAGACGGCGAAGTCCAGCGGCCGCTTGATCTGCATCGCGACGAGCAGCACCAGCAGCGAGATCGCCAGGTTCAGCCCGATGAGCATGTCCATCGCGGCAGCGGGCAGCGGCACCACGAGCATGAGGACGATGGCCACGACGCCGATCGGGACCGCGGCCTTGCCCAGGCCTTTCACTCGCCCGCTCCGGGCTCGCACGAGGGACGCTGGCTCACCCCTCCCTCATCGGCAGGCGGGCGACGGGCCGGTACCTCGGCGGGGAGCGCCCGTCCTGGCTCACCTGGTGTGGTCCTGACTCACGGTCGACGGTGAGCCAGGACCCGGAACGATCAGGTGACCTGATCATCACTGTGCTCAGGCGGCGACGGGGGGACGGCGGCGGCCCGCTCTGGGCAGGTCCGTGACGTCGGGCGCCTCGAACCCGGGCCGGTGGAAGCCGCCCCGCACGCCTCGGGCACCCAGGTGCATGACGAACGCCAGCACGCGGGCGACGGCGGTGAACAGCTGCGGCGGCACCTCCTGGCCGAGGTCGCAGGAGGCGTGCAGCGCCCGGGCGAGCGGGATGTCCTGGACCAGCGGCACCCGCGCCTCGGCGGCCCGCTCGCGCAGCTTGGCCGCCACCTCGCCGGCGCCCTTGGCGACCACCCGCGGCGCGCCCTGAGCGGCGTCGTACTTCAGCGCGACCGCGACGTGGGTCGGGTTGACCAGCAGGACGTCGGCGTCGGCCACCTCGGCCATCATCCGGTTCCGCGACATCGCCATCTGCACCCCGCGGCGGTGCGCCTTCATGTACGGGTCGCCCTCGGCCTGCTTGTGCTCCTGCTGGATCTCGTACTTGCTCATCTTCAGCTCCTTCATCATCTTCTTCCGCACGACGACGTAGTCGGCGACGGCGATGACGAGGCCGGTGACGGCGACGACGCGGAACATGAGCACGGCCGAGTCGGTGAAGGTGGCCGCGACGGCCGACAGCGGCAACGAGCCCGCCGAGGAGACCAGCGCCTGGGCCCGGTCGCTGGTGACGATGACGACCGTGCCGAGGGCCGCCGTCTTGATCAGCGCCTTCGACATCTCCCAGAGACCCTGGGTGCCGAACATGCGCTTGAACGCCGGCAGCGGGTTGAACTTCTTCAGCTTGGGCTGCAGCGGCTTGGTCGTCGGGTGCACCCCGCCCTGGGCCGCGGACGACACGAGGCCCACCAGCATGAGCGCGATCGCCGTCGGCAGCAGCGTGGTGAGGAACGCGACCAGCGCCTTGCCGAGCAGCGCGGTGACCGTGTGGACCTGCGGGTCGTCGGCCACCGCCCCGACGTGCACGAACAGCTGCCGCACCGCGTCGAACGCGCTGCCCACGAGCACCGGCAGCAGGAAGCTGGCCGCCGCCACGCCGAGCCACGTCCCCAGCTCCTGGGTCCGCGGGATCTGCCCCTCCGTGCGCGCCTTCTTCAGGCGCTGGGGAGTGGGCGCCTCGGTCTTCTCACCACCCGGTCCGTCCTTGGCCATGCGTCACCCCCTCAGCCGCCGCGCAGCGAGGTCATGGCGCGGGCGCCGTGCTCGAGCAGCGTGTCCAGCGCCGGCGGGAGCAGCGGGAAGGTCAGCCCGAGCATCGCCAGGGTGAGCATGATCTTCACCGGGAAGCCCAGGGCGAAGACGTTGAGGGCGGGCGCGGCGCGGCTGAGCAGGGCCAGCGCCACGTCGGCGAGCAGCAGCACCGCCACCATCGGCCCGGCGATCTGCAGCGCGGCCAGGAACATCATCGAGAACGCGGTGATCAGCACCGACGCGATCTGGTCGGTGGGCACGTCCCCGCCCACGGGCAGCCCCTCGTAGGAGGTCGCGAAGCCCTTGACCATCAGCAGGTGCCCGCCGCTGGTGAACAGCAGCGTCGTCGCCAGCAGGTAGTGCAGCTTGCCCAGCGAGCTGTTCTGGGTCATGGCCATCGGGTCGTAGCCCGGCTGCAGCGAGAAGCCGCCGACGACGTCGAGCACGTCACCGGCCATCTGCACCGCCGTGAACAGCACCTGCACGACGAACCCGAGCGCCGCGCCGATGACGACCTCGGTGACGGCGGTGACCAGCAGGAAGCCGGCCGTCGGCTCGGGCAGCGTGGGCGCGATCTGGGTGGAGAGCAGCACCGCCAGGGCGAGGGCCAGCGCACCCTTCACCGGCGCAGGGATCACCCGCGAGTTGAACGGCGGGGCGAGCAGGACGAAGCCGGCGGCCCGCGCCGTGCCGAGGAGCAGGGCCGCGAGCGTGACCGCCGGGACCGAGAGGTCCACGCGGCTACGTCCGGTCGAGCAGTGCCGGGAGCTGGTCGAACAGGGTCTGGGTGAAGCTGACCAGCTCCGAGAGCACCCAGTTCCCGGTCACCAGCATGGCGATCGCGACGGCGATCATCTTCGGGACGAAGGAGAGCGTGGGCTCCTGGATCTGGGTGGCCGCCTGGAACAGCGAGATCAGGAAGCCGACCAGCAGGGCGGTCAGCAGGATGGGGGCGGCGACCTTGGCGGCGACCATCATGGTCTGCGCGGCGATCTCGGTGACGTCGGCGTCGGACACGGCTAACCCGCCCCTCCGTACGAACCCACCAGCGCGGTGGTGATCAGCGCCCAGCCGTCGACGACGACGAAGAGCAGCAGCTTGAAGGGCAGCGACACGATGGTCGGCGGGACCATCATCATGCCGAGCGCCATGAGGGCGGCGCTGACGAGCATGTCGAGCACCAGGAACGGGATGAAGATGACCAGCCCGATGATGAAAGCGCTCTTGAGCTCGGAGAGCACGAACGCCGGGATCAGCGTGGTCATGCTGACCTGCGTCGCGTCCGCCGGGGCCTGCTCGCCGGAGAGGCCGATCATCAGCTTCAGCTCGTCCTCGCGGGTGTTGTCCAGGAGGAACTCGCGCAGCGGCACGACGCCGGCGTCGTAGGCCTGCGACACCGACATCGCGCCGTCCATGTAGGGCTGGACGGCGACCTCGTTGATGTCGGAGAAGACCGGGCCCATCACGAACAGCGTGAGGAACAGGGCGATCCCGGTGAGCACCTGGTTCGGCGGCGACGTCGCCATGCCGAGCGCGTTCCGGGTCAGGCCCAGCACCACGATGATCTTGGTGAACGAGGTGGCCAGCAGGAGCACCGACGGCGCCACCGACAGCACCGTGATCGCGAGGATCAGGGTGATGGAGCTGCTCGGCGAGCCGTTGCCGATGGAGATGTCCACGGCGCCGCCGACCTCGGGGGCGGTCGGCGCCGTCGGCGCGGTGGGCGCCGTCGGGGCGGCCGTGGCCGGGCCGGCGAGGACGACGGCCGCCACGGTGGCGGTCAGCAGCGCGAGCAGCACCACGAGCGCGCGGCCCCGTGCCCGCTGGTCACCCGCGCGGGGCGGGCGCACGGCGGCGGTCATGACCGGCGGACCGTGCGCTCGCGCAGCTCGTCGACGAGCGTGCCCCAGCTGTTCCGGTCCAGCACCGAGCCGGCGAGCACGCCGTCCGGCGCGGGGCGGGCAGCCGGCACCGCGGGGATCTCGCCGGCCGCCTCGCCGGTGGGCTTCCGGGCGGGGGAGCGCTCGGCGAGGGCGGCGTCGACCGCCTCGCCGTCGACCTCCGCCAGCAGGGTGACCTGCTCCTCGGTGGCCCCGATGACCAGGACGACGTCGGCGACGCGGACGACGTTCACCGTGCTGGCGCGGCCCAGCCGCTGGCGCGCGACGACCTGGATGACGCCGTTGCCCTGGCCCAGCCCCTTCTTCTTCGCCAGCCGGGCGGCGAACCACAGGACGCCGCCGATGAGCGCCAGGGACAGGAAGAGCCGGATGATCATCCAGGTCATGAGGCCGCGGCCCCCAGCTCGGCGGCGTCGGTGACGATCTCGCTGATCCGCAGCCCGAAGTCCTCGTCGACGACGACGACCTCGCCGCGGGCGATCAGCGTGCCGTTGACCAGGAGGTCGGCGGGGGCGCTGGCGGCGCGGTCGAGCTCGACGACCTCGCCCGGGTGCAGCGAGAGCAGCTCCTGCACGGTCATGCGGGTGCGGCCGATCTCGACGGTGACCTCCATGGCCACGTGGCGCAGGAGCTCGAGGCTGCCCCGCTGCTCGCGCGCCGCGGGCAGGGTCACCTGGAGGGCGAGGGTCGCCTGGTGCTCGCCGTCGCCCAGGAGCGGGACGGCGACGAACATCCCCTTGTCGCGCAGCCCGTCGAGTGCGGCGACCGGCTCCTCGGTGCGCTCGGAGGCGACCCGCACCCGGCCGAGCGCGGCCGCGGCCGCCTCCAGCGCGGGCCGCAGGGCCGCGGAGACGTCCATGTGCCCGACGGGGGAGTTCTGCAGCGCGTCGACGACGTCGCCGGAGACCACCAGCACGACGTCGCCGGACACCTCGCCGGACAGGCCGGCGGTGACCGCGAGCGCCGCCGCCGGCGGCAGCGGGACGGTGTCGGGGTCGCTGACGGGGGCGCCGGCGCTCAGCACCGAGGTCGAGGGGACCAGGGCGGCGGCCGCCCGGGCGGCCGCGGAGACGACCGCCGTGACGGTCTGGGAGTCCTGCGAATCGGTGCGGGGCGCGGTCATGCGGAGTCCTTCGCGGCGTGCGGAGCGTGCGGGGTGGGGACGATCGAGGCGGCCAGGCGACGCCGGTGGTTGCTGGCGATGGCGTAGGCGAACGTCACGTCGTTGGTCGTGACCTCCAGCGGGCTGTCCCGCGGGTGGCGGAGCAGCAGCACGTCGTCGACGGCGAGGGAGAGCAGGTCGGAGGAGGAGACGGTGAGCGGGGCGAACCGGACGCTCACGTCCACCGGCACCAGGTTCAGCCGGTCGATCAAGGCCTCGCGGGCGCGCTGGCGCTTGCGCAGCGCGGACTCGGAGAGCTGCGGGGAGGCGGCGTTGTTCAGGGCCTGGGCGAAGGAGGAGAACGGCAGCACGACCGTGGCCTCGCCCTCGCGGTTGCCCACCTGCATCGTGAAGCTCGCGACCATCACGGTGTCCGAGCCGGCCGCGGCCTGGGCGAGCTGCGGGTTGTACTCCCGCCCGACGAGCACCGGCTGGATCTGGGTCACCGGCGCCAGCGAGGCGGCGAACTCGTCGAGCAGCCGGTCCAGCAGGTGGTTGGTGATGGTGGTCTCCATCGCCGTCATCGGCCGGTTGGGCTGGGCGGCGGCACCGGAGCCGCCGAGCATGTGGTCGACCATCGCCATGGCGATGTCGAGCGGGAAGGCCAGCAGCCCCTTCCCGGCGAGCGGCTCCAGGGAGAACGTCGAGATGAAGGTGGGGTCGGGCAGGGTCCCGATGTAGTCGTCGTAGGAGAACTGCTCGATCCCACCCAGCTCCAGGCGGGCGCCGGCGCGCAGGAACGTCGTGAGGATCGTCGTCGCCTGGCGGGCGAAGCCCTCCTGCGCGATCTGCATGACCCGCACGTGCTCGCGGGAGAGCTTGGTCGGCCGGCGGAAGTCGTAGGTGCGCGGTGCCCCCCGGCGGCTGCGGCCGGTCGAGGCCGGGGGGCACCGCGCACCTACGA
>NZ_SSXB01000013.1:0-65387 GCF_021698995.1 Blastococcus sp. KM273129
CCCGCGGACCCCGCCCCGCGCCGCCGCACCGGTCGCGCGCCGATCGCGGTCCTGACCGTGCTCTGCCTGCTGGCCGCCGTCGCCACGGGGCTGCTGCTGCGGGAGCGGCTGGACCCGGCCTACGTGCGGACCGGGGTCATCGAGGCCGCCGCGGACGGGGTCCGCGCGCTCTACGCCTACGACTACGAGGACTCCGAGGGCAGCGTCGAGGGCAAGCTCGCGGTGCTCACCGGGGACCTGCGCGAGCAGTACGAGCGCGACCTGTCCCAGGGCGGGATCATCGACACCTACGAGCAGGTGTCGGCCACGACCAGCTACGAGGTCAACGACGTCGGGCTCCAGCAGATCAACGACGCCCAGGACACGGCGACGCTCGTCGTCTTCGGGCAGTACGTGGTCCGCTCGGTGAACACCGGGCAGCAGCAGCCCCCCGAGGGGTCGGAGTGCCAGGTGACGCCCGAGGGGGCCCAGTCCTGCGTGCAGACGGTCCAGGTGCGCATGGTGACCGTGGACGGCGAGTGGAGGATCAGCGAGCTCACGCTGCTGACGACCTCCTGAGCGGCCCGCGTCCCGAGGGGCCGACGGCGTGGCGGTCCCACCGCGCAGCCTCCGCTGTCATCATGGGTCCGGCGCACGCCCCGCCGGGCCCCTCCCGGGCCCACGCGTCCCGCGGGTGTGGCACCGGTCGCACCGGTGCCCCCGACGTGGACACGGCGCTCCGGTGGGGGTAGGGTCTCCTGTTGCGCTGCCCTCTGACTGCCTGCCCGCCGAGACGGGTCACGACGGGTGCCCGGGAATCTCCCGGGCGACGCCCGTGCTGACCTGTGCGGCGAGCGATCGCGGCCGTCGCGGACAGCCTCGCCATCACCGACGACGACCCAGGACGACCCCGCAGCCCACCGCCCGCACGTCGTGAGGTCCTTGGAAGGACGCATCTTGGCAGGCTCTCGCCCCACCAGCATCACCCCCGGCACCACCGAGTCCGGTACCACCCAGACGACCCCGGCCACGCAGGACGGTCCCCGCACCGGCGAGGCCGACCAGCAGAAGATCCCCGGCGCGCCACTTCGCGTCTCGTTCGCCAAGATCTCCGAGCCGCTCGAGGTCCCCGACCTCCTCGCACTCCAGACCGCTTCCTTCGACTGGCTCGTGGGCAGCCCCGAGTGGCGGGCGACGCTCTCGCCGGAGGAGCAGGCCGACGCCGTCGGCGGCCTGGCCGAGATCCTCGAGGAGATCTCCCCGATCGAGGACTTCAGCGGCTCGATGTCGCTGTCCTTCTCCAACCCGCGCTTCGAGGACGTCAAGGCGTCCCTCGAGGAGTGCAAGGACAAGGACATGACCTACGCGGCGCCGCTGTTCGTCACCGCCGAGTTCATGAACAACACCACCGGCGAGATCAAGTCGCAGACGGTGTTCATGGGCGACTTCCCGATCATGACGAACAAGGGCACCTTCGTCATCAACGGGACCGAGCGCGTCGTCGTCTCCCAGCTGGTCCGCAGCCCCGGCGTCTACTTCGACAAGACCCTGGACAAGACCTCCGACAAGGACGTCTTCAGCGCCAAGGTCATCCCCAGCCGCGGCGCGTGGCTGGAGTTCGACGTCGACAAGCGCGACACCGTGGGCGTCCGCATCGACCGCAAGCGCCGGCAGCCGGTCACCGTGCTCCTCAAGGCCCTGGGCTGGACCGAGGACCGCATCCGCGAGCACTTCCAGTGGTCGCCGACCGTCCTGGCCACCCTGGAGAAGGACCACATCGCCGGGCAGGACGAGGCCCTGCTCGACATCTACCGCAAGCTGCGGCCGGGCGAGCCGCCGACGCGCGAGTCGGCGCAGGCGCTGCTGGAGAACCTGTTCTTCAACCCGAAGCGCTACGACCTGGCGAAGGTCGGCCGGTACAAGGTCAACAAGAAGCTGGGCGTCGAGGTGCCGCAGAGCACCAGCACGCTGACCGAGGACGACATCGTCGCCACCATCGAGTACGTGGTGCGCCTGCACGCCGGCGAGCCCGACCACGGCGTCGACGACATCGACCACTTCGGCAACCGCCGCCTGCGCACCGTCGGCGAGCTGATCCAGAACCAGATCCGGGTCGGCCTCTCCCGCATGGAGCGCGTGGTCCGCGAGCGCATGACCACCCAGGACGTCGAGGCGATCACGCCGCAGACGCTGATCAACATCCGGCCGGTCGTCGCCTCCATCAAGGAGTTCTTCGGCACCAGCCAGCTGTCCCAGTTCATGGACCAGACCAACCCGCTCGCGGGCCTGACCCACAAGCGCCGCCTCTCGGCGCTGGGCCCGGGCGGTCTGTCGCGTGAGCGGGCCGGCATGGAGGTCCGCGACGTCCACCCGAGCCACTACGGCCGGATGTGCCCGATCGAGACACCGGAAGGCCCGAACATCGGCCTCATCGGCTCGCTGTCCTCGTTCGGCCGGGTGAACGCCTTCGGCTTCATCGAGACGCCGTACCGCAAGGTCGAGAACGGCCAGGTCACCACCCAGATCGACTACCTGACCGCTGACGAGGAGGACCGCTTCGTCGTCGCGCAGGCCAACAGCCCGCTCGACGCGCAGGGCCGCCTCGCCGAGGAGCGCGTCCTGGTCCGCACCAAGGGCGGTGAGGTCGACTACCTCGCCCCCGAGAACGTGGACTACATGGACGTCTCGCCGCGGCAGATGACCTCGGTCGCGACGGCGATGATCCCGTTCCTCGAGCACGACGACGCCAACCGCGCGCTCATGGGCGCCAACATGCAGCGGCAGGCGGTGCCGCTGCTGCGCAGCGAGGCCCCGCTCGTCGGCACCGGCATGGAGCTGCGCGCCGCCGTCGACGCCGGCGACGTCGTCGTCGCGGAGAAGGCCGGTGTCGTGGAGGACTCCACCGCCGACTACGTGACGGTCATGGCCGACGACGGCACCCGGCAGACCTACCGGCTGCTGAAGTTCCGCCGCTCGAACCAGGGCACCTCGATCAACCAGTCCCCGATCGTGGAGGAGGGGCAGCGGGTCGAGGTCGGCCAGGTCATCGCCGACGGTCCGTG
This sequence comes from Blastococcus sp. KM273129, assembly GCF_021698995.1. Classification (NCBI taxonomy): domain Bacteria; kingdom Bacillati; phylum Actinomycetota; class Actinomycetes; order Geodermatophilales; family Geodermatophilaceae; genus Blastococcus; species Blastococcus sp. KM273129. The sequence goes on from NZ_SSXB01000013.1 coordinate 3,042, forward strand.
CACCGACCAGGGCGAGATGGCGCTGGGCAAGAACCTGCTCGTCGCCTTCATGCCGTGGGAGGGCCACAACTACGAGGACGCGATCATCCTGTCGCAGCGCCTCGTGCAGGACGACGTCCTGTCCTCGATCCACATCGAGGAGTTCGAGGTCGACGCCCGCGACACCAAGCTCGGTGCCGAGGAGATCACCCGGGACATCCCGAACGTCTCCGAGGACGTGCTCGCCGACCTCGACGAGCGCGGCATCATCCGCATCGGTGCCGAGGTCGTCCCCGGCGACATCCTCGTCGGCAAGGTGACGCCCAAGGGCGAGACCGAGCTGACCCCCGAGGAGCGGCTGCTGCGCGCGATCTTCGGCGAGAAGGCCCGCGAGGTCCGCGACACGTCGCTGAAGGTCAAGCACGGTGAGTCCGGCAAGGTCATCGGCGTCCGCGTGTTCTCCCGCGAGGACGGCGACGAGCTGCCCGCCGGCGTCAACGAGCTGATCCGGGTCTACGTCGCCCAGATGCGCAAGATCTCCGACGGCGACAAGCTCGCCGGGCGCCACGGCAACAAGGGCGTCATCTCGAAGATCCTGCCGCAGGAGGACATGCCCTTCCTCGAGGACGGCACCCCGGTCGACATCGTCCTCAACCCGCTCGGCGTGCCCGGCCGCATGAACGTCGGCCAGGTGCTGGAGACCCACCTCGGGTGGATCGCCAAGCAGGGCTGGGAGGTCAACGGCGACCCGGACTGGGCCAAGAACCTGCCCGAGGCCGCGCGGTCGGCCGCTCCGGGGACCCGCACCGCGACGCCGGTGTTCGACGGCGCCAAGGAGGACGAGATCATCGGCCTCCTCGGCTCGACGACGCCCAACCGCGACGGCAACCGGATGGTGCAGCCGACCGGCAAGGCCCGGCTCTTCGACGGCCGCTCCGGCGAGCCGTTCCCCGAGCCGATCTCGGTGGGTTACGTCTACATCCTGAAGCTGCTGCACCTGGTCGACGACAAGATCCACGCCCGCTCGACCGGCCCGTACTCGATGATCACGCAGCAGCCGCTGGGTGGTAAGGCGCAGTTCGGTGGCCAGCGCTTCGGTGAGATGGAGTGCTGGGCGATGCAGGCCTACGGCGCGGCCTACGCGCTGCAGGAGCTGCTCACCATCAAGTCCGACGACATCCTCGGCCGCGTCAAGGTCTACGAGGCCATCGTCAAGGGCGAGAACATCCCCGAGCCGGGCATCCCCGAGTCGTTCAAGGTGCTGCTCAAGGAGCTGCAGTCGCTCTGCCTCAACGTCGAGGTGCTCTCCGGCGACGGCCAGGCGATCGAGCTGCGCGACACCGATGACGAGGTCTTCCGGGCCGCGGAGGAGCTGGGCATCGACCTGTCCCGCCGCGAGCCCTCCAGCGTCGAGGACGTCTGATCGGCCGCCGGCCGGCCCTGAGCAGTCGGGGCCGGCCGGCTCCCCACCCCAAGCCATAGAAGCGAAGCACTAGCCCCTGAAAGGGGTCACACCTTGCTCGACGTCAACTTCTTCGACGAGCTCCGCATCGGTCTGGCCACCGGCGACGACATCCGCCAGTGGAGCCACGGTGAGGTGAAGAAGCCCGAGACCATCAACTACCGGACCCTCCGCCCGGAGAAGGACGGTCTCTTCTGCGAGAAGATCTTCGGTCCCACCCGGGACTGGGAGTGCTACTGCGGCAAGTACAAGCGCGTCCGGTTCAAGGGCATCATCTGCGAGCGCTGCGGCGTCGAGGTCACCCGCGCCAAGGTGCGTCGTGAGCGGATGGGCCACATCGAGCTGGCCGCGCCGGTCACGCACATCTGGTTCTTCAAGGGTGTCCCGTCCCGCCTGGGCTACCTGCTCGACCTGGCGCCCAAGGACCTCGAGAAGATCATCTACTTCGCGGCCTACATGATCACCTCGGTCGACGACGAGGCGCGCCACCGCGACCTCCCGACCATCGAGGCCGAGATCAGCGCCGAGAAGTCGAACCTGGAGAACCGGCGCGACGCGGACGTGGAGGCCCGCCAGCAGAAGCTGGAGGCCGACCTGGCCGAGCTCGAGGCGGAGGGCGCCAAGTCCGACGTCCGCCGCAAGGTGCGCGAGGGCGGCGAGCGCGAGATGCGCCAGCTGCGCGACCGCGCCCAGCGGGAGATCGACCGCCTCGACGAGGTGATGGACACCTTCCGCAAGCTCGAGGTCAAGCAGCTCATCGCCGACGAGGGCCTCTACCGCGAGCTCCGCGACCGCTTCGGCGAGTACTTCGAGGGCGGCATGGGCGCCGCGGCGCTGCAGAAGCTGCTCTCCGGCTTCGACCTCGACGCCGAGGCCGCCTCGCTGCGGGAGACCATCCGCAGCGGCAAGGGCCAGCGCAAGCTGCGCGCGCTGAAGCGGCTCAAGGTCGTCGCGGCGTTCCAGCAGACCCGCAACTCGCCCATGGGCATGGTGCTGGACTGCGTCCCGGTCATCCCGCCGGACCTGCGCCCGATGGTGCAGCTCGACGGTGGCCGCTTCGCCACCAGCGACATGAACGACCTGTACCGCCGGGTGATCAACCGGAACAACCGGCTCAAGCGGCTGCTCGACCTGGGCGCGCCGGAGATCATCGTCAACAACGAGAAGCGGATGCTCCAGGAGTCCGTGGACGCGCTGTTCGACAACGGCCGCCGCGGCCGGCCGGTCACCGGCCCGGGCAACCGCCCCCTGAAGTCCCTGAGCGACCTGCTCAAGGGCAAGCAGGGCCGGTTCCGCCAGAACCTGCTCGGCAAGCGCGTCGACTACTCCGGCCGTTCGGTCATCGTCGTCGGCCCGCAGCTGAAGCTGCACCAGTGCGGTCTCCCGAAGCAGATGGCCCTGGAGCTGTTCAAGCCCTTCGTCATGAAGCGGCTGGTCGACCTCAACCACGCGCAGAACATCAAGTCCGCCAAGCGGATGGTCGAGCGCGCGCGCCCCGTCGTCTGGGACGTGCTGGAGGAGGTCATCACCGAGCACCCGGTCCTGCTGAACCGGGCGCCGACGCTGCACCGCCTGGGCATCCAGGCCTTCGAGCCGCAGCTGGTCGAGGGCAAGGCCATCCAGATCCACCCGCTGGTCTGCACCGCGTTCAACGCCGACTTCGACGGTGACCAGATGGCGGTGCACCTGCCGCTGTCGGCCGAGGCGCAGGCCGAGGCCCGGATCCTGATGCTGTCGAGCAACAACATCCTGTCGCCGGCCGACGGTCGCCCGATCACCGCGCCGACCCAGGACATGGTGCTGGGCCTGTACCACCTGACGACCCTGGTGCCCTCTCGGCACGAGGCCGACGGTGGGAAGCCCGCGGCCTACGCCTCGGCGGCCGAGGCGCTCATGGCGTTCGACATGGGTGCGCTGGCGCTGCAGGAGCGGGCCTACATCCGGCTCGACGAGGTCTTCGGCGTCGACAACGGCAAGGTCAACGAGCCGTGGGAGCAGCCCGAGGACTGGACGCCGGGCCAGCCCGCGGTCGTCGAGACCAGCCTGGGCCGGGTGCTGTTCAACGAGGCCCTGCCCGAGGACTACCGCTTCGTCAACTACCAGGTGCCGAAGAAGGAGCTCGGGGCGATCGTCAACGACCTCGCCGAGCGCTACCCCAAGGTGCAGGTGGCGGCGACGCTGGACGCCCTCAAGGCAGCCGGGTTCCGCTGGGCCACGCGGTCGGGCGTCACCATCGCCATCGACGACGTCGTCACGCCGCCGGTCAAGCAGGAGATCCTCGACCGGCACGAGGCCGAGGCGGCCAAGATCGAGAAGCAGTACGAGCGCGGCGTCATCACCGACGCCGAGCGGCGTGGCGAGCTGATCGAGATCTGGACCCGCGCGCGGGCCGAGGTCAGCCAGGCGATGGTCGACAACTTCCCGACCACCAACCCGGTCTGGGTCATGGTCAACTCGGGCGCCCGAGGCAACATGATGCAGATCAGCCAGATCGCCGGTATGCGCGGTCTGGTCGCCAACCCGAAGGGCGAGATCATCCCGCGGCCGATCAAGGCCAACTTCCGGGAGGGTCTGTCCGTGCTGGAGTACTTCATCTCCACGCACGGTGCGCGCAAGGGGCTGGCCGACACGGCGCTCCGGACCGCCGACTCCGGGTACCTCACCCGGCGCCTGGTGGACGTCTCGCAGGACGTCATCATCCGCGAGGAGGACTGCGGCACCGACCGCGGCGTCCTCATGCCGATCGGCACGCTCGTCGACGGCGTGGTCACCCGTGACCCGCACGTGGAGACCAGCGTCTACGCCCGCGCGCTGTCCGCCGACGTCGTCGCCGAGGACGGGACGGTCATCGCCCCGGCCAACGCCGACCTGGGTGACGTGCTCATCCAGCAGCTCGTCGACGCCGGCGTCGCGGAGGTCAAGGTCCGCTGCGTGCTGACCTGCGAGTCGCTGCTCGGCACCTGCGCCACCTGCTACGGCCGGTCGCTCGCGACCGGCAAGCTGGTGGACGTCGGTGAGGCGGTCGGCATCATCGCCGCCCAGTCGATCGGTGAGCCCGGCACCCAGCTGACGATGCGCACCTTCCACACCGGTGGTGTCGCGGGTGAGGACATCACCCACGGTCTGCCGCGTGTGGTGGAGCTCTTCGAGGCCCGCGTCCCCAAGGGCAAGGCCCCGATCGCCGAGCTGGCCGGCACGGTCCGGATCGAGGACGGCGAGCAGTTCCGCAAGCTGACCATCACCCCGGACGACGGCTCCGACGAGGTCGTCTACGACAAGCTGTCGCGCCGGTCGCGGCTGCGGGTCGAGGACGGCGCCCACGTCGAGGTCGGCGAGCAGCTCACCGAGGGTGCGGTCGACCCGCACGAGGTGCTGCGGATCATGGGCCCGCGCGAGGTGCAGCTGCACCTGGTCCGCGAGGTCCAGGAGGTCTACCGCAGCCAGGGTGTGTCGATCCACGACAAGCACATCGAGGTGATCATCCGCCAGATGCTGAAGCGGGTGACCATCATCGACTCGGGTGCGACCGAGTTCCTCCCGGGCGCGCTGGTCGAGCGGACGCTGTTCGAGACCGAGAACCGCCGCGTCGTCGCCGAGGGCGGCGAGCCGGCCTCGGCCCGTCCGGTGCTCATGGGCATCACCAAGGCCTCGCTCGCGACCGAGTCGTGGCTGTCGGCCGCTTCCTTCCAGGAGACGACCAAGGTGCTCACCGACGCCGCGATCCAGGGCAAGAGCGACAGCCTGCTCGGCCTCAAGGAGAACGTGATCATCGGGAAGCTGATCCCGGCCGGTACGGGCATCAGCCGCTACCGGAACATCACGGTCGAGCCGACCGAGGAGGCGCGGGCAGCCGTGTACACCATGGCCGGCTACGAGGACGGGCAGTACTACAGCCCGGACGTCTTCGGCCAGGGCACCGGCGAGGCCGTCCGCCTCGAGGAGTACGACTGGCGGGGCTGACACCCCCTAGGTGACGAAAGGGCCCCGTGGCGTCAGTCCACGGGGCCCTTTCGCATCCCCGCCCCAGGGCCGGCCACGATCAGGTGCCCTGATCGTGGCGTGTCCTCACCCTCAGCGCGGACCGTGGGGGAGGACGCGCTGCGGTGAGGGAGGACGACGCCGGCGGCGACGCAGGAGGGCCCCGCGGACCACGACGGTCCACGGGGCCCTCCCGCATGCGTGCCCGGAGCTAGCCGGCCAGGCGCTTCATCGTCTCGACGGTGCGCAGGCGGGCTTCGCGGCTGCCGTCCAGCGGCTGCAGCATCAACGTGGTGACGCCGGCCTCGGCGAACGCGGCGATGCGCTCGGCGACGTACCCCTCGGGCCCGATCAGGGAGGACGCCCGCACCAGCTCGTCGGGCACCGCCGCGGCCGCCTCGTCCTTCCTCCCGTCCAGGTAGAGGTCCTGGATCGTCCTCGCCTCGGCCTCGTAGCCGTACCGGACGGCGAGGTCGTTGTAGAAGTTCTTGCCGCGGGCGCCCATGCCGCCGATGTAGAGGGCGAGCGAGGGCCGCACCAGGTCCAGCAGCGGCTCGACGTCGTCGCCGATCGCCACGGGGACGCCGGTGATCACCTGCAGCTCACCCAGCGCAGCGTCGCGCTTGGCCTTCCCGGCGGCCAGCGACTCGCCCCAGACCGAGGCCGCCTTCTCCGGGACGAAGAAGATCGGCTCCCAGGCCTCGGCGATCTCCGCGGCCAGCTCCACGTTCTTCGGGCCGAGCGCGGCGAGCATCACCGGGATCCGCTCGCGGACCGGGGTGTTGATCAGCTTCAGCGGCTTGCCCAGGCCGGTGCCCTGCTCGGCCGGCAGCGGGATCGAGTACTTCTTCCCCTCGTGCTCCAGCCGTTCCCGGCGCCACACCTGGCGGCAGATCTCGACGATCTCGCGGGTGCGCTGCAGCGGGGCGTCGTAGGGGAGGCCGTGCCACCCTTCGATCACCTGCGGGCCGGACGCCCCCAGGCCCAGGGTGAACCGGCCGCCGGAGACGAAGTCCAGCCCGGCCGCGGTCATCGCCGTCAGCGCCGGCGTCCGGCTGTAGATGGGCAGGATGCCGCTGAGCAGCTCCACGCGCTCGGTCACCGCCGCCAGGTACCCCAGCTGGCTCACCGCGTCGAACGTGTAGACCTCGGCCACCATGGCGAGGTCGAGGCCGGCGGACTCCAGGTCGCGGATCTCCGCCGCCGTGTCCTGGAAACCGCCGCTGTAGCTGGCCTGGATGCCGATCCGCACGTGCGCTCCTCTGCTCCGCGGCGCCACCGTTGGCGCCCACCGCACGGTAGCGGTCGCCGCGAGGGGGAGCGGCGGAGCTGTCGCGGGCTCCCGGCCGGCGGTAGTCTCCCGGGCACCCGGTCGCCGGCCGGCCCTTCCGGTCGACGTGTCGACGGGTGTGAGGGACCCGGCTTTGACCGCCTGTCCGGGCCCGGGTATCGTGGTCAGCCGTGCCCAGGGTGTCCTGGGCCTGCTCCCGTTCGCGGTGCGCCTGGGTGACCAGAGGTGGCAAACCTCCGGCCACCGGGGACCACCTCCCGGTCATGCCGGAGGGTGGCGGCGCCGGAGTCGCGAGGGGCAAACCGATCACGGTCCGGCAGCGGACCGGTCCGGGGGAGGGCAACACGCCCGACCGCGTGGACCGGACGCGGAACACGACCGCGGTCGGGGAGGTTCCCTCCAGGAGCCGGCACCCCAGCACCACCCGCAGAGCAGCAAACAGACGAGCACCACCCCAGCGCAGGTAGGAGATCCAGGCCACCCATGCCCACGATCAACCAGCTGGTCCGCAAGGGCCGCGAGGACAAGGTCACGAAGACCAGCACTCCGGCGCTCAAGGGTTCGCCCCAGCGCCGTGGTGTCTGCACGCGCGTGTACACGACGACGCCGAAGAAGCCGAACTCGGCGCTGCGCAAGGTCGCTCGCGTCCGCCTGACCAGTGGCATCGAGGTGACCGCCTACATCCCGGGCGTCGGCCACAACCTGCAGGAGCACTCCATGGTGCTCGTGCGCGGCGGCCGTGTGAAGGACCTCCCCGGCGTCCGCTACAAGATCATCCGCGGATCGCTGGACACCCAGGGTGTCCGCAACCGCAAGCAGGCTCGCAGCCGTTACGGCGCGAAGAAGGAGAAGAGCTGATGCCGCGCAAGGGCCCCGCGCCGAAGCGTCCGCTGGTCGCCGACCCGGTGTACCAGTCGCCGCTGGTCACCCAGCTGGTGAACAAGGTGCTGGTCGACGGCAAGCGCTCGGTCGCCGAGGCGATCGTCTACGGCGCCCTCGAGGGCGCCCGCGCGAAGACCGACACCGACCCGGTCGTCACGCTCAAGCGCGCGCTGGACAACGTCAAGCCGGCCCTCGAGGTCCGCAGCCGCCGCGTCGGCGGTGCGACCTACCAGGTCCCGGTCGAGGTCCGCGCCTCCCGCAGCACCACCCTCGGCCTGCGCTGGCTCATCCAGTACAGCCGGGCGCGCCGGGAGAAGACGATGACCGAGCGCCTGATGAACGAGCTGCTCGACGCGAGCAACGGTCTGGGTGCTGCTGTGAAGCGGCGCGAGGACACGCACAAGATGGCCGAGTCCAACAAGGCCTTCGCGCACTACCGCTGGTAACGCACCAGCGCCCGCCGTCGGCGGGACTCCCGGGCGACCCCCGGCACCCGCACACGGACAACCAGCAAGAGGGGTAAGGAATGGCCAGCAACGAGGCCCAGCTCGCCAAGACCCGCAACATCGGGATCATGGCGCACATCGACGCCGGTAAGACGACCACGACCGAGCGCATCCTCTTCTACACCGGTATCAACTACAAGATCGGTGAGGTCCACGACGGCGCGGCCACGATGGACTGGATGGAGCAGGAGCAGGAGCGCGGCATCACCATCACGTCCGCCGCGACGAAGTGCTCCTGGAACGGCTTCGACATCAACATCATCGACACCCCCGGGCACGTCGACTTCACCGTCGAGGTGGAGCGGTCGCTGCGGGTGCTCGACGGTGCCGTCGCCGTCTACGACGGTGTGGCCGGCGTGGAGCCGCAGACCGAGCAGGTCTGGCGCCAGGCGGAGAAGTACGGCGTCCCCCGCATGTGCTTCGTCAACAAGCTCGACCGCACCGGTGCCGACTTCTTCCGCTGCGTCGACATGATGGTCGAGCGCCTCGGGGCCAACCCGCTGGTGCTGCAGCTGCCCATCGGTGCCGAGGCCGACTTCATCGGCGTCGTCGACCTGGTCCAGATGCGCGCCCTCACCTGGCGCGGCGAGACCAAGATGGGTGAGGACTACGCGGTCGAGGAGATCCCCGCGGAGCTGGCCGACCAGGCCGCCGAGTACCGCGAGAAGCTCCTCGAGAACATCGCGGACTTCGACGACTCGCTCATGGAGGCCTACCTCGGTGGCGAGGAGATCTCGGTCGAGCGACTGAAGGCGGCCATCCGCAAGGCGACCATCGCCGCGCAGGTCAACCCGGTGCTGACCGGTACCGCCTTCAAGAACAAGGGCGTCCAGCCCCTGCTCGACGCGGTGACCGACTACCTGCCCAGCCCGCTGGACGTCGAGGCGATCGTCGGCACGGCCATGGACGGCGAGACCGAGGTCCTCCGCCACGCCGACGAGGACGAGCCGTTCTCCGCGCTGGCGTTCAAGATCCAGACCGACCAGCACCTCGGCAAGCTGACCTACATCCGGGTCTACTCGGGCCGGCTGGACGCCGGGTCCCCGGTGCTCAACAGCACCAAGGACCGCAAGGAGCGGGTCGGCAAGATCTACCAGATGCACGCCAACAAGCGCGAGGAGCGCGAGGGCGTGGGCGCCGGCCAGATCGTCGCGGTCAACGGCCTCAAGCAGACGACGACGGGTGACACCCTCTGCGACCCGCAGAAGCCGGTGATCCTCGAGTCGATGACCTTCCCCGCTCCGGTCATCTCGGTCGCCATCGAGCCGAAGACCAAGAGCGACCAGGAGAAGCTCGGCACCGCGATCCAGAAGCTCGCCGAGGAGGACCCGACCTTCCAGGTCAAGCTCGACGAGGAGACCGGTCAGACCGTCATCTCCGGCATGGGCGAGCTCCACCTCGAGATCCTCGTGGACCGCATGCGCCGCGAGTTCAACGTCGAGGCCAACGTCGGCAAGCCGCAGGTGGCCTACCGCGAGACGATCCGCAAGGCCGTCGAGCGGTACGACTACACCCACAAGAAGCAGACCGGTGGTTCGGGCCAGTTCGCGAAGGTCCAGATCGCGATCGAGCCGCTCCCCATGGGTTCGGACTCCGCGACCTACGAGTTCGAGAACAAGGTCACCGGTGGCCGGGTGCCGAAGGAGTACATCCCCTCGGTCGACCAGGGCATGCAGGACGCCATGCAGTACGGCGTGCTGGCCGGCTACCCGATGGTGGGCGTCAAGGCGCTCCTCCTCGACGGCCAGTACCACGAGGTCGACTCCTCGGAGATGGCCTTCAAGATCGCTGGATCGATCGCCTTCAAGGAGGCCGCGCGCAAGGCCGACCCGGCCCTGCTCGAGCCGCTGATGGCGGTCGAGGTCACGACGCCCGAGGACAACATGGGCGACGTCATCGGCGACCTGAACTCCCGCCGCGGGATCATCCAGGCGATGGAGGAGCGCTCCGGCGCCCGCGTCGTCCGGGCCCTGGTCCCGCTGTCGGAGATGTTCGGCTACGTGGGCGACCTGCGCAGCCGCACCCAGGGACGGGCGAGCTACTCGATGGTGTTCGACTCGTACGCCGAGGTCCCGGCCAACGTCGCCAAGGAGATCATCGCCAAGGCGACCGGCGAGTAACCGGAATGCGGGCGGCTCCGCCCGCGCTCCCCGAGCACAGCCCGCAACCCCCAGAGCACGCACCACCTGCGTAACCACGAGGAGAGGAACCCAGTGGCCAAGGCCAAGTTCGAGCGGACCAAGCCGCACGTCAACATCGGCACCATCGGGCACATCGACCACGGGAAGACGACGCTGACCGCGGCGATCACCAAGGTCCTGCACGACAAGTACCCGGACCTCAACGAGGCGTCCGCCTTCGACCAGATCGACAAGGCGCCCGAGGAGAAGGCCCGCGGCATCACGATCTCGATCGCGCACGTCGAGTACCAGACGGAGAACCGTCACTACGCGCACGTCGACTGCCCCGGGCACGCCGACTACATCAAGAACATGATCACCGGTGCGGCCCAGATGGACGGCGCGATCCTCGTCGTCGCCGCCACCGACGGCCCGATGCCGCAGACCAAGGAGCACGTCCTCCTGGCCCGCCAGGTCGGCGTCCCCTACATCGTCGTCGCGCTGAACAAGGCCGACATGGTCGACGACGAGGAGATCCTGGAGCTCGTCGAGCTCGAGGTCCGCGAGCTGCTCTCCGAGTACGAGTTCCCCGGCGACGACGTCCCGGTGGTCCGCGTCTCGGCGCTCAAGGCGCTCGAGGGCGACGCCGAGTGGGGCGACAAGCTCATGGAGCTGATGAACGCCGTCGACACCGCGATCCCCGAGCCCGAGCGCGACATCGACAAGCCGTTCCTCATGCCCGTCGAGGACGTCTTCACGATCACCGGTCGTGGCACCGTCGTCACCGGTCGCGTCGAGCGCGGCATCGTCAAGGTGAACGAGGAGGTCGAGATCGTCGGTATCCGCGAGGGTTCGACCAAGACCACCGTCACCGGCGTCGAGATGTTCCGCAAGCTGCTCGACCAGGGCCAGGCCGGCGACAACGTGGGTCTGCTCCTCCGCGGCATCAAGCGCGAGGACGTGGAGCGCGGCCAGGTCGTCGTGAAGCCCGGCTCGATCACCCCGCACACCAACTTCGAGGGTTCGGTCTACATCCTCTCGAAGGACGAGGGTGGCCGTCACACGCCGTTCTTCAACAACTACCGTCCCCAGTTCTACTTCCGGACGACGGACGTGACCGGCGTCGTGACCCTGCCCGCCGGCACCGAGATGGTCATGCCGGGCGACAACACCGAGATGACGGTGGAGCTCATCCAGCCCATCGCCATGGAGGAGGGTCTCCGGTTCGCCATCCGCGAGGGTGGCCGTACCGTGGGCGCCGGGCGCGTCACCAAGATCATCAAGTAACACCCTGACGGGCGGCGGCCGGGGATCCGGCCGCCGCCCGGCCATGGGCTCCGGGCGCGCGACGCCGGAGCCACCCCCGGGTCGCCAGACCCACCGGGTCAGCAGGCCCACTTGATCTTTCACAACCGATCGGCAGGAGCGAGAACAGGCGATGGCGGGACAGAAGATCCGCATCCGGCTGAAGGCCTACGACCACGAGGCCATCGACGCCTCGGCGCGGCGCATCGTGGACACGGTGACGAAGACCGGAGCGCGCGTCGTCGGCCCGGTGCCGCTGCCGACGGAGAAGAACGTGTACGCCGTGATCCGGTCTCCGCACAAGTACAAGGACTCCTTCGAGCACTTCGAGATGCGGACCCACAAGCGGCTCATCGACATCCTCGACCCGACGCCGAAGACGGTCGACGCGCTCATGCGCATCGACCTGCCGGCCTCGGTCGACGTCAACATCCAGTAAGGGCAGTCAGCAGACATGGCGAGCACATTCCGTGGTCTCCTCGGCGAGAAGCTGGGGATGACCCAGGTTTTCGACGAGAACAACCGCCTCGTGCCGGTGACCGTCGTCAAGGCGGGTCCGTGTGTGGTGACCCAGGTGCGCACCCCCGAGGTGGACGGCTACTCGGCCGTCCAGCTCGGGTTCGGTGAGATCGACCCGCGCAAGGTGAACAAGCCCGAGGGCGGGCACTTCACCAAGGCGGGCGTGACGCCGCGGCGCCACCTGGTGGAGCTGCGCACCTCGGACGCGGGGAGCTACACGGTCGGCCAGGAGCTGACCACCGAGGTGTTCGACGGCGTCGCGAAGGTCGACGTCATCGGCACCAGCAAGGGCAAGGGCACCGCCGGCGTCATGAAGCGTCACGGCTTCAAGGGCCTCGGCGCGGCGCACGGCACCCAGCGCAAGCACCGGTCGCCGGGCTCCATCGGTGGCGCCTCGACGCCCGGCCGGGTCTTCAAGGGCCTGCGCATGGCCGGCCGCATGGGTGCGGTCAAGACCACCACCCTGTCGCTGGTCGTCCACAAGGTGGACACCGAGCGCGGTCTGCTGCTGATCAAGGGCGCCATCCCCGGCCCGAAGGGCGGCCTCGTGCTCGTCCGTTCGGCCGTCAAGGGCGGCCCCGTGGGGAGTGACGACAAGTGACCTCATCGACCGAGACGCGCACCGACCGCCAGGTCGACGTCCGCACCCCGGCGGGGGAGACCTCCGGCAGCGTGACGCTGCCCGGTGAGCTCTTCGACGCCAGCGCGAACGTCTCCCTGATGCACCAGGTCGTCGTCGCGCAGCTGGCTGCCGCCCGCCAGGGCACGCACGCCACGAAGACGCGCGGCCAGGTCAGCGGTGGTGGCGCCAAGCCGTACCGCCAGAAGGGCACCGGCCGCGCCCGCCAGGGCTCGACCCGCGCGCCGCAGTTCGCCGGCGGTGGCACCGTCCACGGCCCGCAGCCGCGCAACTACGAGCAGAAGACCCCGAAGAAGATGAAGGCCGCCGCCCTGCGCGGTGCCCTCTCGGACCGGGCCCGCGAGGGCCGGGTGCACGTGGTCTCCGCGTTCGTCGACGGCGACGCCCCGAAGACGAAGGCCGCCCTGGCGACGCTCAAGGCCGTCGCCCAGGCCGGGCGCGTCCTCGTGGTCCTCGACCGCGACGACGTCCTCAACTGGGTGAGCCTGCGCAACGTGCCCGAGGTCCACCTGATCGAGGCCGGTCAGCTCAACACCTACGACGTGCTCGTGTCCGACGAGGTGGTCTTCACCGAGACGGCGCTGGCGGAGTTCGTGGCGGGCCCGGCCAAGGGCAAGCGCTCCGGCGCCGACCTGCCCGACCTCGCCACCCACGAGACGCCGGGTGGCATCCCCTCCATCGCTCCCGCCGCCGGCGAGGGCACCGTCGAAGAGACCACCGAGGAGAAGGCATGAGCGTCCGCGACCCCCGGGACGTCCTGCTCGCCCCGGTCATCTCGGAGAAGAGCTACGGGCTGCTCGACGGCAACCAGTACACGTTCATCGTGCGCCCGGACGCCAACAAGACGCAGATCAAGATCGCGGTCGAGCAGATCTTCAAGGTGAAGGTCCTCGGCGTGAACACGATCAACCGCCAGGGCAAGCGCAAGCGCAGCCGCGGCGCGCAGATGGGCAAGCGCAAGGACACCAAGCGCGCCATCGTCTCCGTGGCTGCCGGCGACCGCATCGAGATCTTCGGTGGTCCCGGCGCCTGACGCGCCCGGACCGTTCGGACCAGAGATAGAGGACTGAGTCAGCAATGGCTATCCGCAAGTACAAGCCGACGACGCCGGGCCGCCGCGGCTCCAGCGTCGCCGACTTCGCCGAGGTCACGCGAGACCACCCCGAGAAGTCGCTGGTCCGACCGCTGCACGGTCGTGGCGGGCGCAACGTGCACGGGAAGGTCACCGCTCGCCACCAGGGCGGCGGGCACAAGCGCGCCTACCGGGTGATCGACTTCCGCCGGGCCGACAAGGACGGCGTGCCGGCCAAGGTCGCGCACATCGAGTACGACCCCAACCGCACGTCGCGCATCGCGCTGCTGCACTTCGCCGACGGCGAGAAGCGCTACATCATCGCGCCGGCGCGGCTCAAGCAGGGCGACACGGTGGAGTGCGGCCCCGCGGCCGACATCAAGCCGGGCAACAACCTGCCGCTGCGGAACATCCCGGTCGGCACCGTGGTTCACGCCATCGAGCTCCGTCCCGGTGGCGGCGCCAAGATCGCCCGCTCCGCGGGGACCAGCGTCCAGCTGGTCGCCCGTGAGGGCCGGTACGCGCAGCTGCGCATGCCGTCGGGCGAGATCCGCAACGTCGACGTGCGCTGCCGCGCGACCGTCGGCGAGGTGGGCAACGCCGAGCAGTCGAACATCAACTGGGGCAAGGCCGGCCGCATGCGGTGGAAGGGCAAGCGCCCGACCGTCCGCGGTGTCGCCATGAACCCGGTGGACCACCCGCACGGTGGTGGTGAGGGCAAGACCTCCGGTGGTCGCCACCCGGTGAACCCGAAGGGCAAGCCGGAGGGCCGGACGCGCAAGCGCAAGGCCAGTGACGCCCTGATCGTGCGCCGCCGGCGCACCAACAAGAAGCGCTGAGCGGGTAGAGGAGTCCGACAGATATGCCACGCAGCCTGAAGAAGGGCCCGTTCGTCGACGACCACCTGCTCGCCAAGGTGGACGCCCAGAACGCCAAGGGCACCAAGAACGTGATCCGTACCTGGTCACGCCGCTCGACGATCATCCCGGACATGCTCGGCCACACCCTCGCGGTGCACGACGGTCGCAAGCACGTCCCGGTGTTCGTCACCGAGGCGATGGTCGGGCACAAGCTCGGGGAGTTCGCGCCCACGCGCACCTTCCGCGGGCACGTCAAGGACGACCGCCGCTCGCGGCGGGGCTGACCAGGTAGAGAGAGATTCAGATGACTTCCCAGTTGGGACAGGAGGCGCCGGTCGCCCGGGCTACGGCCCGGTTCGTCCGCGTGACCCCCATGAAGGCCCGCCGCGTGGTGGACCTGATCCGCTACCTGCCGACCGACGAGGCCCTGGCGCTGCTGCGCTTCGCCCCGCAGTCGGCCAGTGAGCCGGTCGCCAAGGTCGTGGCCAGCGCGGTGGCCAACGCCGAGCACAACCTGCAGCTGGACCCGGCGGCGCTCGTGGTCAGCGCGGCCTACGTCGACGAGGGCCCCACGCTCAAGCGGATCCGTCCGCGGGCGCAGGGTCGGGCGTTCCGCATCAACAAGCGGACCAGCCACATCACCGTCGAGGTGAGCGAGGTGGCCAGCAGCGCCGTCCTCGCGCAGAAGTCGCGCAAGGCGCGCCGGGACACCGGCCAGTCGGGCCCGGCCACCCAGCAGTCCACCAGCAACACGAGGGGAGGGACCCGATAGTGGGTCAGAAGGTCAACCCGCACGGGTTCCGGCTCGGGATCACCACCGACTACAAGTCCCGGTGGTACGCGGACAAGCTGTACAAGGACTACGTCAAGGAAGACGTCGCGATCCGCAAGCTCATGTCCAAGGGCATGGAGCGGGCCGGCATCTCCAAGGTGGAGATCGAGCGCACCCGGGACCGGGTCCGCGTCGACATCCACACCGCCCGCCCGGGCATCGTCATCGGCCGCCGCGGCGCCGAGGCCGACCGCATCCGCGGGGAGCTCGAGAAGCTCACCGGCAAGCAGGTGCAGCTGAACATCCTCGAGGTCAAGAACCCCGAGTCGGACGCGCAGCTGGTCGCCCAGGGTGTCGCCGAGCAGCTCTCCAGCCGGGTCAGCTTCCGCCGCGCGATGCGCAAGGCCATGCAGTCGGCCCAGCGCAGCCCGCAGGTCAAGGGCATCCGGGTGCAGTGCTCGGGTCGCCTCGGCGGGACCGAGATGAGCCGGTCGGAGTTCTACCGCGAGGGTCGCGTGCCCCTGCACACGCTCCGCGCGAACATCGACTACGGCATCTACGAGGCCCGGACGACCTTCGGTCGCATCGGCGTCAAGGTGTGGATCTACAAGGGCGACGTCAGCGGCTCGCGCGCCGAGCGGGAGGCCCTCGAGGCCCTCGCCCAGCGTCAGCAGCGCCGTGAGCGCGCGCAGCGGCCCCAGCGCCGCTCGGGCTCCTCGGGCACCACCGCCGGTGGCACCGAGGCCGGCCGCGCCGCCGCCTCCACGACCGGCCCGGCCGTGGACACCGCCGAGAGCACCGTCGCCGCCACGTCCGGCGAGGTCGCTCCCGAGACGACCGTCGCCGAGGTCGCCGGCCCGGAGGCCACCGCGGCCGCCGAGACGACGGCCACCGAGAACACGGAGAGCTGAGCCATGCTCATCCCACGGCGCGTCAAGCACCGCAAGCAGCACCACCCGAGCCGCTCCGGCCGGGCCAAGGGCGGCACCGAGATCAACTTCGGTGAGTACGCCATCCAGGCCCTGGAGCCGGCCTACGTCACCAACCGGCAGATCGAGTCAGCGCGTATCGCGATGACCCGGCACATCCGTCGTGGCGGGAAGGTGTGGATCTCGATCTACCCCGACCGCCCGCTGACGAAGAAGCCCGCCGAGACCCGCATGGGTTCCGGTAAGGGTTCGCCCGAGTGGTGGGTGGCCAACGTCAAGCCCGGCCGCGTGCTGTTCGAGCTGTCCGGTGTCGCCGAGCCCGTGGCCCGCGAGGCCATGCGCCGCGCGATCCACAAGCTGCCGATGAAGTGCCGCTTCATCACGCGTGAAGGAGAAGTGTGATGGCCGCTGGTCTGACCGCTCCCGAGCTGCGCGAGCTCTCCGTGGACGAGCTCGCCTCGCGGCTGCGCGAGTCGAAGGAAGAACTGTTCAACCTGCGGTTCCAGGTGGCCACCGGCCAGCTGGACAACAACCGGCGACTGCAGACCGTCCGCCGCGACATCGCCCGGATCTACACGATCATGCGCGAGCGCGAGCTGGGTCTCTCGGTCGCCCCGAGCGAGGGTGTGGCATGAGCGAGACCCAGCAGTCGTCCGGCCCCGGCCTGGCCGGCCGTGGCTACCGCAAGGTCCGCGAGGGCCTGGTCGTCAGCGACAAGATGGAGAAGACCATCGTCGTCGAGGTCGAGGACCGCGTGAAGCACGGCCTGTACGGCAAGGTCATCCGCCGGACCAGCAAGCTGAAGGCCCACGACGAGCAGGGGGTCGCCGGCGTCGGCGACCGCGTGCAGATCATGGAGACCCGGCCCACGTCGGCCACCAAGCGGTGGCGGCTGGTCGAGGTCATCGAGAAGGCCAAGTAAGAGGCGACCCTCCGGGGTCGTGACGGGTAGGAGTACCCTGGACGACTGGCGCGCGCCTCGAGTGCGCGCCGCATCCCGGTACCCGCGCTTCGGACGCACCGGCGGCAGCAGTCGCCGGTGCGTCCGCACGCGGGTACCGGACAGCCGGTTCACCGTTCCGGCCCGGCTGTCACCACAAGTATTGGGGAGTAGGACGTGATCCAGCAGGAGTCGCGGCTGCGGGTCGCCGACAACACCGGTGCGAAGGAAATCCTCTGCATCCGGGTTCTCGGTGGCTCCGGGCGACGCTACGCGGGCATCGGCGACGTGATCGTCGGCACCGTGAAGGACGCGCTGCCGGGTGCCGGCGTCAAGAAGGGCGACGTGGTCAAGGCCGTCGTCGTCCGCACGGTCAAGGAGCGGCGTCGTCCCGACGGCTCCTACATCCGCTTCGACGAGAACGCAGCGGTGATCATCCGCGACAGCGGCGACCCGCGCGGCACGCGCATCTTCGGGCCCGTCGGCCGGGAGCTCCGCGACAAGCGCTTCATGCGGATCATCTCGCTCGCCCCGGAGGTGCTGTGATCATGGCTGCCGCCAGCAACGGCAAGACGCCGTCGATGAAGGTCAAGAAGGGCGACACCGTCCTGGTCCTGTCCGGCAAGGACAAGGGTGCCAAGGGGCGCGTCATCGCCGCCTACCCGAAGCTCCAGCGCGTGCTGGTCGAGGGCGTGGGCCGCGTGCGCAAGCACACCCGCATCAGCTCGAACCAGCGCGGCGCCCAGCAGGGCGGGATCGTCACGCAGGAGGCGGCCATCCACGTGAGCAACGTGATGGTGGTCGACTCCGAGGAGAAGCCGACCCGGGTCGGATACCGCAAGGACGAGGAAGGCCGCAGCATCCGGGTCTCGCGGCGCACCGGTAAGGACCTCTGAACCTCATGAGCGCACCCACCCGTGAGCTGCCCCGCATGCTCGCCCACTACCGCGAGACGATCGTCCCGGCGCTCCAGTCGGAGTTCGGCTACGAGAACGTCATGCAGATCCCGCGCCTGACGAAGATCGTCGTCAACATGGGCGTCGGCGAGGCCACCCGCGACGCCAAGCTGATGGACGGCGCGGTCCGCGACCTCACCGCCATCACCGGGCAGAAGCCGGCCGTCGTCCGGGCCCGCAAGTCCATCGCCCAGTTCAAGCTGCGCGAGGGCATGCCGATCGGCGCGAAGGTCACCCTCCGCGGCGACCGCATGTGGGAGTTCCTCGACCGCCTGCTGTCGCTGGCCCTGCCCCGCATCCGCGACTTCCGCGGGCTGAACGCCAAGCAGTTCGACGGCAACGGCAACTACACGTTCGGTCTGACCGAGCAGTCGATGTTCCGCGAGATCGACGTCGACAAGATCGACCGTCCCCGCGGGATGGACATCACCCTGGTCACCACCGCGACCAACGACGAGGAGGGTCGCGAGCTGCTCCGGCAGCTCGGCTTCCCCTTCGCCGGCCAGCCCGTCGTCACGACCGTCCGCTGAGCCGGGCAGGAGAGAAGAGATGGCCAAGAAGGCGCTGATCAACAAGGCGGCCCGCACCCCGAAGTTCAAGGTGCGCGGTTACACCCGCTGCCAGCGGTGCGGTCGCCCGCACTCGGTCTTCCGCAAGTTCGGCCTGTGCCGGATCTGCCTGCGGGAGATGGCCCACGCCGGGGAGCTCCCCGGCGTGCGCAAGAGCTCCTGGTGAAGTAGGCGGACCCGGCCGCCCCCATGACACGCTCCGCGCGTCGTGGGACCCGGCGGCCGGGCCGTTCCATCCCTTTCAGTAGCACCACCGATCGCCGAGAGGCCCGGCGCCAAGTCCCCGAGACCCGGCGCACGAGGAACCGCGGCGAGAGAGGCACCACTCACGTCATGACCATGACCGACCCCATCGCAGACATGCTGACGCGTCTGCGCAACGCCAACCAGGCGTACCACGACTCCGCGGTCATGCCGTCGTCGAAGCTGAAGACGCACATCGCCGAGATCCTCGAGCAGGAGGGCTACATCGCCGGCTGGCGCGTGGACGACGTCGACAAGGACGGCAACCCCTTCAAGCAGCTGGTGATCGACCTGAAGTACGGCCCCAACCGCGAGCGCAGCATCGCCGGGGTCCGCCGGGTCTCGAAGCCCGGTCTGCGGGTGTACGCGAAGTCCACCGCACTGCCCAAGGTCCTCGGCGGACTCGGCGTGGCGATCATCTCGACCTCGACCGGGCTGCTGACCGACAAGCAGGCGACCAAGAAGGGCGTGGGCGGGGAAGTCCTCGCCTACGTCTGGTAAGAGGAGCGAGCGAAGATGTCACGGATCGGACGACTCCCGATCGCCGTGCCCGGTGGTGTCGACGTCGCCATCGACGGTCAGACGGTCAGCGTGAAGGGCCCGAAGGGCTCGCTGAGCCACACGGTCGCCGCGCCGATCACCGTCGAGCGCGACGAGGACGGCACGCTGCGGGTGCAGCGCCCCAACGACGAGCGGCAGAACCGCGCCCTGCACGGGCTCTCGCGGACTCTGATCGCCAACATGATCACCGGTGTGACCGAGGGCTACACGAAGACCCTCGAGATCGTCGGTGTCGGTTACCGCGTCCAGGCGCGCGGCTCGGACCTCGAGTTCGCCCTGGGCTTCAGCCACCCCGTGCCGGTGAAGGCCCCCGAGGGCATCACCTTCGCGGTCGAGTCCCCGACCCGCCTGCGGGTCAGCGGGATCGACAAGCAGCTGGTCGGTGAGGTGGCGGCCAAGATCCGCAAGATCCGCAAGCCCGACCCGTACAAGGGCAAGGGTGTGCGGTACCAGGGCGAGATCGTGAAGCGCAAGGTCGGGAAGACGGGTAAGTGATGGCTCAGGCAACTGCTCCCACCAACGGGAAGACCGCCGGCGGCCGCAAGCCCGTCGGCACCGACATCAGCACGGCGCGCCGCACCTCGCGGCTCCGCCGTCACAACCGGCTGCGCAAGCGGGTCTCCGGTACGCCGGAGCGTCCGCGCCTGGTGGTCAAGCGCAGCTCCCGCCACATCCACGTGCAGGTCGTCGACGACACCGTCGGCCGCACCGTGGTGAGCGCGTCCACCATGGACGCCAGCCTGCGCGGGGCCGAGGGTGACAAGTCCGCCCTGGCCCGTCAGGTCGGCGCCCTGGTGGCCGAGCGCGCGAAGGCCGCCGGGATCACGGCGGTCGTGTTCGACCGCGGTGGCAACCGCTACGCCGGGCGCATCGCCGCGCTGGCCGACGGTGCCCGCGAGGGTGGGCTGGACTTCTGATGACCACCCACCCCACCAGCACGAGCGAGCAGATCGAGAGGGACGTCTGATGCCAGGACCACAGCGACGCGGCGGCGGCGCCGGCGGCGGCAACGACCGCCGGGACCGCCGTGACGGCGGGCGGGGCCCCGGAGGCGCGCCCGCCGAGAAGAGCAACTACATCGAGCGCGTGGTGGCCATCAACCGCGTGTCCAAGGTCGTCAAGGGTGGTCGGCGCTTCAGCTTCACCGCCCTGGTGATCGTGGGCGACGGTGACGGCACCGTGGGCGTCGGCTACGGCAAGGCCAAGGAGGTGCCCGCGGCGATCGCCAAGGGCGTCGAGGAGGCCAAGAAGCACTTCTACAAGGTGCCGCGCATCGCCAGCACCATCCCGCACCCGGTGCAGGGTGAGGCGGCCGCCGGCGTCGTGCTGCTCAAGCCGGCCAGCCCCGGTACCGGTGTCATCGCCGGTGGCCCGGTGCGTGCCGTGCTCGAGTGCGCGGGGATCCACGACGTGCTCTCCAAGAGCCTCGGTTCGTCGAACCCCATCAACATCGTGCACGCCACGATGCAGGCGCTGAAGGACCTCGTCCGCCCGGAGGAGATCGCGGCCCGCCGCGGTCTGCCGCTGGAGGACGTCGCCCCGGCCGCCATGCTCCGTGCCCGTGCGGGTCAGGGGGTCTGAGATGGCGCAGCTGAAGGTCACCCAGGTCAAGTCCGCGATCGGCACCAAGCCCAACCAGCGCCAGACGCTGCGCTCGCTGGGCCTGAAGAAGATCAACGACTCGGTCGTCCAGGAGGACCGTCCCGAGATCCGCGGGATGGTCGCGACGGTGCCGCACCTGGTCACCGTCGAAGAGATCAGCTGAGCAGGGGCACAACATGACTCTGAAGGTCCACCACCTGCGGCCGGCCCCCGGCGCCCACACCAAGAAGACCCGCGTGGGTCGCGGTGAGGGCTCCAAGGGCAAGACGGCCGGGCGCGGTACCAAGGGCACCGGCGCGCGGGGCACCGTCTCCGCGCGGTTCGAGGGTGGGCAGACGCCGCTGAACATGCGGCTGCCCAAGCTCTCGGGCTTCAAGAACAACAACAAGGTCGTGTTCCAGGTCGTCAACCTCGACCGGATCGCGGCGCTGTTCCCGCAGGGCGGTCCGGTCAACCCGGACACGCTGGCCGAGGCCGGCGCCGTGCGCCGCGGTCAGCCCGTCAAGGTGCTCGGCACCGGCGAGCTCGGCGGGGTCAAGGTCGACGTGCACGCGAACGCCTTCTCCGCCTCCGCGGCCGAGAAGATCGCCGCGGCCGGGGGCAGCACCACCCGCATCTGAACAAGGACCCCGTCCTCCCCGCCCTCCGCACGCCCAGGGCGGGTCCCGGGACGGGGCCACATCGGCCCGCCCTGCACTGATGCGGGGCGGGCCGATTGCTAACCTGACTCGACCGACAAGGGGAGGGCACGTGCTGCAGGCGTTCGCCGCGGCGTTCCGGACGCCAGACCTCCGGCGCAAGCTGCTGTTCTCCCTGGCGATCATCGCCATCTACCGGCTGGGGGCCGCGGTCCCCGGGCCGGGGGTCTCGGTCGAGGCGATCAACAGCTGCCTGGAGCAGGCCCAGGCGTCCGACCAGCGCGACCTCTACTCGCTGGTGAACCTCTTCTCCGGCGGGGCGCTGCTCCGGCTCTCGGTGTTCGCGCTGGGGATCATGCCGTACATCACGGCGAGCATCATCGTGCAGCTGCTGGTGGTGGTGATCCCGCGGTTCGAGCAGCTGAAGAAGGAAGGGCAGTCGGGACAGGCCAAGCTGACCCAGTACACCCGCTACCTGACGATCGCGCTCGCCGTGCTGCAGAGCACCGGCATCATCGCGCTGGCCCGCAGCGGGCAGCTCTTCCCGAACTGCTCCGAGCAGATCATCCCGTCGGAGTCCATCTGGACGACCGTGGTCCTGGTGATCGCGCTGACGGCCGGCACCGCCCTGATCATGTGGCTCGGTGAGCTGCTCACCGAGAAGGGGATCGGCAACGGCATGTCCGTGCTGATCTTCACCTCGATCGCCGCGCGGATCCCTGCCGAGGGTGGCTCGATCCTGCAGACCCGCGGCGGCATCGTCTTCGCCGTCGTCTGCGCCTTCGCGGTCGTCATCATCGGCACCGTGGTCTACGTCGAGCAGGCCCAGCGGCGCATCCCGGTGCAGTACGCCAAGCGGATGGTCGGCCGGCGCATGTACGGCGGGACGTCCACGTACCTGCCGCTCAAGGTCAACCAGGCCGGCGTCATCCCGGTCATCTTCGCGTCGTCGTTGCTGTACCTGCCGCAGCTGGTCGTCCAGCTCCAGGGCACCGAGACCGGTGGCGTCCGCCAGTTCTTCGAGACGTACATCATCGACCAGAGCAGCCCGGTCCACATCGCGGTCTTCTTCGGCCTGATCGTCTTCTTCACGTACTTCTACGTGTCGATCACCTTCAACCCGGAGGAGCGGGCCGACGACATGAAGCGCTACGGCGGCTTCATCCCGGGCATCCGCCCCGGGCGGCCGACCGCCGAATACCTCCAGTACGTGCTGTCCCGGATCACCCTGCCGGGGTCGATCTACCTGGGCGTGGTCGCCGTCCTGCCGAACTTCTTCCTGGCCATCACGCAGGAAGGGCAGAACCAGAACTTCCCGTTCGGCGGCGTGGCCGTCCTGATCATGGTCGGAGTGGGGTTGGAGACGGTGAAGCAGATCGAGACGCAACTGAACCAGCGCAACTACGAAGGGTTCCTGAAGTAGTGCGCGTCGTCCTCCTGGGGCCGCCCGGAGCGGGCAAGGGCACCCAGGCGCAGATCATCGCCGGCAAGCTCGGTGTCCCGGCCATCTCGACGGGCGACATCTTCCGGGCCAACGTGAGCGGGCAGACGGAGCTCGGCCGCAAGGCCAAGGTCTACATGGACGCCGGCGACCTCGTCCCCGACGAGATCACCGTCGCCATGGTCAAGGACCGGCTGGCCGAGGCCGACGCCGCGGGCGGGTTCCTGCTGGACGGCTTCCCGCGGACCATCGCGCAGGCCGAGCAGCTGCGTGCCTCGCTGCAGGAGCTCGGGCACGGGCTCGACCGGGTGCTCGAGCTGGTGGTCGACGAGGAGGAGCTGGTCCGCCGGCTCTCCGGCCGGCGCATGCTCGTCGACGGCCAGATGGTCCAGCGCGACGACGACAAGCCCGAGACCGTCCGGCACCGGCTGGAGGTCTACCGGGAACAGACCGCACCGCTGTCGGGCTTCTACGAGGACGAGGGGCTGCTCGCGCGCATCGACGCGATCGGCTCCGTCGAGGAGGTCACCTCCCGCGCCCTGCGCGCGCTCGGCGCCGACACCGACGGCGAGGCCGGTCAGCCGGCCGCCGTCTGACCCTGGCGGTCGGGCGCGGTGGAGGAGCGACGCGGCGGATGACGGCAGGACTCCTCGGCCGTCTTCCGTTGCTCGCGAAGTGGAGTGGACGCATGATCCAGATCAAGACGCCGCACGAGATCGAGCTGATGCGCGGCGCCGGCCTCGTGGTCGCCGGTGCCATCGCCGCCGTCCGCGCGGCCGTCCGGCCGGGCGTGACGACCGGTGAGCTCGACGCGATCGCGGAGGACCACATCCGCGGCGCGGGCGCGGTGCCCTCGTTCCTCGGGTACCACGGGTTCACCGGGAGCATCTGCGCGTCGATCAACGACGAGATCGTGCACGGCATCCCGCGCAAGGACCGGGTGCTCGCTGCCGGCGACAACATCTCCGTCGACTGCGGCGCCATCCTCGACGGCTGGCACGGCGATTCCGCCGTGACGATGACCGTGGGGGAGCCCTCGGCCGAGGACGCGGCGCTCATGGCCGTCACCGAGCGGTCCATGTGGGCCGGGTTGGCCCGGGCGGTGGCCGGCGGCCGGCTGAGCGACATCAGCTCGGCTGTGGAGCAGGAGATCCGCCGGGAGCAGCACCCGTACGGCATCGTCGACAACTACGGCGGGCACGGCATCGGCACCGAGATGCACCAGGACCCGCACGTGCTCAACTACGGTCGCCCGGGGCGGGGGCCCAAGCTCGTCCCCGGGCTGGCGCTGGCGATCGAGCCGATGGTCACGGTCGGGGACCCGGCGACGGTGGAGCTCGAGGACGGCTGGACCGTCGTCACCAAGGACGGTTCGCGCGCGGCGCACTTCGAGCACACGGTGGCGATCACGCCCGAGGGCCCGTGGGTCCTCACGGCTGAGGACGGCGGCGTCGCCGGCCTCGCCCCGTTCGGGATCACCCCCCGCACCTGAGGAAGGACCCCGTCGCCCACGGGGACTGGCTGCGTTGGCCCCGGTCCCTGCGGCGGGGCCGGT
This sequence comes from Blastococcus sp. KM273129, assembly GCF_021698995.1. NCBI lineage: Bacteria > Bacillati > Actinomycetota > Actinomycetes > Geodermatophilales > Geodermatophilaceae > Blastococcus > Blastococcus sp. KM273129. Next base: position 27,862 of record NZ_SSXB01000013.1, read on the forward strand.
CCGGCGCGTCGCCACCATCACTACAGGGGCGGGTTGGTGACTCGTGGGGCAGCGGGGTACGATCCTCTGTGGCGCTAGCGCCGTTCCGTCGTCGTGCTGTGGCCGCATGACGCGGAGCGCCCTCTGCGAGAGCGCCTGCACCACCCGATCTGCAATCTCCGAGCGCGTCCAGCCGGGTACCGGCGTGGGCGTGGGAGGAACCAGTACCACCGAGTCAAGGAGTGCGTGTACGGCATGGCGAAGAAGGACGGGGCCATCGAGGTCGAGGGTCGCGTCGTCGAGCCGCTGCCCAACGCGATGTTCCGGGTCGAGCTGCAGAACGGGCACCGGGTGCTCGCCCACATCAGCGGCAAGATGCGGCAGCACTACATCCGCATCCTGCCCGAGGACCGCGTGGTCGTGGAGCTCTCGCCCTACGACCTGACGCGCGGTCGCATCGTCTACCGCTACAAGTGACCGCCGTGGACCCGCACCTCGTGCGGGGTCCCGGCACATCGATTTCGAGGAATGAGGGGCGGCACCGGTGAAGGTCCAGCCGTCGGTGAAGAAGATCTGCGACAAGTGCAAGGTGATCCGCCGGCACGGCCGGGTCATGGTCATCTGCGACAACGCCCGGCACAAGCAGCGCCAGGGCTGAGGGAGTACCTGAAACATGGCACGACTGGCTGGCGTCGACCTGCCCCGCGAGAAGCGGATGGAGATCGCGCTCACCTACATCTATGGCATCGGCAAGCACCACGCCAAGGAGACCCTGGCCGCGACGGGGGTCAACCCCGACCTGCGCGCCAAGGACCTCAGCGACGAGGACCTGCTGAAGCTGCGCGACTACATCGACGAGCACTTCCGCGTCGAGGGTGACCTCCGCCGCGAGGTGGCCGCCGACATCCGCCGCAAGGTGGAGATCGGCTGCTACCAGGGCCTGCGGCACCGCCGTGGCCTCCCGGTGCACGGTCAGCGCACCCGCACCAACGCGCGCTCGAGCAAGGGCCCGCGCAAGACCATCGCCGGCAAGAAGAAGGCCGGCAAGAAGTAAGCCGCGAGAGCGTGTCGTCGCAGAGCCCGTGAGGGGGGAGCGACGGGGCGCGCGCGTGCTGCCTCTCTAGGCCACGAAGAGAAGGAATCCCACAGACTCATGCCTCCCAGGGCTCGCGCCGCGGCTGGTGCCAAGAAGGTCCGCCGCAAGGAGAAGAAGAACGTCGCTCACGGTGCTGCGCACATCAAGAGCACGTTCAACAACACGATCGTCTCGATCACGGACCCGACGGGCAACGTGATCAGCTGGGCCTCCGCCGGCCACGTCGGCTTCAAGGGCTCGCGCAAGTCGACGCCGTTCGCCGCGCAGATGGCCGCCGAGAACGCCGCCCGCAAGGCGCAGGAGCACGGCATGCGCAAGGTCGACGTCTTCGTGAAGGGTCCCGGCTCCGGCCGCGAGACCGCGATCCGCTCGCTGCAGGCCACCGGCCTCGAGGTCGGGCAGATCCAGGACGTGACCCCGCAGCCGCACAACGGCTGCCGCCCCAAGAAGCGCCGCCGGGTCTGACCGGCCACCGACGAGATCGAACGAGGTAGATAGACGTGGCCCGTTACACCGGAGCCGACTGCCGCCTGTGCCGGCGCGAGAAGATGAAGCTGTTCCTCAAGGGCAGCAAGTGCGAGTCCCCGAAGTGCCCGATCGAGATCCGGCCGTACCCGCCGGGCGAGCACGGCCGGGGTCGCAGCAAGGACAGCGAGTACCTGCTGCAGCTGCGCGAGAAGCAGAAGGCCCGCCGCATCTACGGCGTGCTGGAGAAGCAGTTCCGCGGCTACTACGAAGAGGCCAACCGCAAGACGGGCAAGACCGGTGAGGTCCTGCTGCAGATCCTCGAGTCGCGGCTGGACAACGTGGTCTACCGGGCCGGCTTCGCCGAGTCCCGCGACATGGCCCGCCAGCTGGTGCGCCACGGCCACATCCGGGTGAACGGCCGCAAGGTGGACATCCCGTCCTACCGGGTCAGCGAGAACGACATCGTCGAGGTCGCCGAGAAGTCGCGCACCATGATGCCGTTCGAGGTCGCCCAGGCCCGCGCCGGTGAGCGTCCCGTGCCGCCGTGGCTGGAGGTCATCAGCAGCCAGCTGCGCGTGCTCGTGCACGGCATCCCGGCCCGCCAGGTGATCGACACCCCGGTCCAGGAGCAGCTGATCGTCGAGCTCTACTCCAAGTAGCGGCTCGCCCCCAGGTGCCGGGAACAGCGGTCCCGGCACCTGGGGTCACGGCCCCCGCGGGCGGACAGATGCCCGCACGGAGCCAGCACCACCCCCTCACGGCGTCATATGGCGGGTGCCGGAGGACATGGAGGAGAAACGCAATGCTCATCGCACAGCGCCCCACGCTGACCGAGGAGACCATCACCGAGCAGCGCTCGCGGTTCGTCATCGAGCCGCTCGAGCCCGGGTTCGGCTACACCCTCGGCAACTCCCTGCGGCGCACGCTGCTGTCGTCCATCCCCGGTGCGGCTGTCACCAGCATCCGCATCGAGGGCACCCTGCACGAGTTCACCACCGTGCCGGGCGTCAAGGAGGACGTCACCGAGATCATCCTCAACCTCAAGGGCCTGGTCGTCAGCTCGGACTCCGACGAGCCGGTGACCATGTACCTGCGCAAGCAGGGCCCGGGTGAGGTGACCGCCGCGGACATCGCGCCGCCGGCCGGGGTCGAGGTGCACAACCCCGACCTGCACATCGCCACCCTCAACGGCAAGGGCCGGCTGGAGGTCGAGCTGGTCGTGGAGCGCGGCCGCGGCTACGTCCCGGCCCCGCAGAACAAGCAGCCCGGCCAGGAGATCGGCCGCATCCCGGTCGACTCGATCTACTCGCCGGTCCTCAAGGTGACCTACGCCGTCGAGGCCACCCGTGTCGAGCAGCGCACCGACTTCGACCGCCTCGTCGTCGACGTCGAGACCAAGCCGTCCATCGCCCCGCGCGACGCCATCGCGTCGGCCGGGTCGACCCTGGTGGAGCTGTTCGGCCTGCTGCGCGAGCTGAACGTCGACGCCGAGGGCATCGAGGTCGGGCCGAGCCCGGCCGAGGCCGCCGACATCGCGAACTTCTCGATGCCGATCGAGGACATGGACCTCACCGTCCGGTCCTACAACTGCCTCAAGCGCGAGGGCGTGCACACCGTCGGTGAGCTCGTCACCCGTTCCGAGGCCGACCTGCTGGACATCCGCAACTTCGGGGCCAAGTCGATCGACGAGGTCAAGATGAAGCTGGCGGCCATGGGTCTGGCGCTCAAGGACAGCCCGCCCGGGTTCATCCCCACCTCGATCGAGAGCTACGACGAGGGGTACGAGACCGACGCCTACCAGGGCACCGGCGAGTACGCCGCGGGTTACGACCAGGCGCAGTACGACGACGGCTCCTACCAGGAGACCGAGCAGCTCTGAGGAACGGCGCAGCCGGGCGGTGGGGTGACCCGCCGCCCGGCAGCGCCGTCCGACGCGCAACACTGGACGACGCACCACAGACGCTTTGCACCACGGATGCAGCCGGCACCGAGCGCCCGGCCGCCTGAGGAAGGACCGACATGCCCACCCCCACCAAGGGCCCCCGTCTCGGCGGCTCGCCCGCGCACGAGCGGCTGATGCTGGCGAACCTGGCCACCTCGCTGTTCGAGCACGGGCGGATCACCACCACCGAGGCGAAGGCCAAGCGGCTGCGCCCGCTGGCCGAGAAGCTGGTGACCTTCGCCAAGCGCGGTGACCTGCACGCCCGTCGTCAGGTGATGACGACCATCCGTGACAAGGACGTCGTCCACACGCTGTTCGCCGAGATCGGTCCTCGCTACGAGAACCGCCCGGGCGGCTACACCCGCATCACCAAGGTCGGCCCGCGCAAGGGCGACAACGCCCCCATGGCGGTCATCGAGCTGGTCGAGGCCCTGACCGTGGGCCAGCAGGCCGTCGGCGAGGCCGAGCGCGCCCGCGGCACCCAGTTCGCCAGCGGCGCCGGCGCCGCCGCGGCGGCCGGGGAGGTCACCGCCGACGTCGTCGAGCCGACCGACTCCGCCGACTCCGTCGACAGCCCGGAGTCCGCCGACAGCGTGGACAGCGCCGACAGCGCCGACAGCCCGGACGAGGTCGTCGCCGAGGCGCCCGACGCCGACGCCGAGGGCACGGACGCCCGATGAGCGAGCCCCAGGACGTCCCGGGCGCGGGCGCGGCCGGCGTCTCCGCCGGTGGCGGCGACCAGGGGGCCACGTTCGAGGGTGAGACCACGGGCCCCGGCGGCGACACCTCGCCGGCGGTCACCGACGGCAGCGTGAGCGACGAGGCCCAGGAGGTCGTCACCGACCTCTACAACCCCGACGACGAGCGCCAGGACGACGGTGACGTGACGCCGCAGCCGCAGCGGGAGAACGCCGCCGTCGTGGAGGACCCGGTTCTCTCGCCGGAGGTGGCCCGCGCCGCCGCCGCGGAGGTCGAGGCCGCCGAGCTCGGCGACGCCGCCACGGCCAGCCAGCAGTACCAGGGCGGCGACGCCGCGCCCGACCCGCGATGACACTCAAGATCGCGACCGGTCGCTGACCACGCACCGGCACCAGGACGAGCCCGCCACCGACCCCGGTGGCGGGCTCGTCCGTCTCCGGCTCGACCTGCAGTACGACGGCACCGGCTTCCACGGCTGGGCCCGCCAGCCGGCGGTGCGGACGGTCCAGGAGGAGCTGGAGCGCGGTCTGTCGACGGTGCTGCGCCGGGACGTCGACCTGACCGTCGCCGGCCGCACCGACGCCGGTGTGCACGCCACCGGACAGGTGGCGCACTGCGACGTGCCGGGGGAGCTCTGGGCCGAGCAGGCACCCAAGCTGGTCCGCCGGCTGCGGGGCGTGCTGCCGCCGGATGTCGCCGTCCGATCGGTCACCGAGGCGCACCCGGACTTCGACGCGCGGTTCGCCGCCCTGGCCCGCCACTACGCCTACCGGCTGACCGACGACCCGGCCGGGCCGTCGCCGCTGCGCCGCACCGACACGGTGGCCTGGCCCCGCCGCCTGGATGCGACCGCCATGGACCTCGCCGCCGGGCTGCTGCCGGGCGAGCACGACTTCGCGGCCTACTGCAAGCGGCGCGAGGGCGCGACCACCATCCGCACGTTGCTGCGGCTCGAGGTGTCGCGCACCGAGGACGAACCCGGTGTCGAGGTCGTCCGCATCGACGCCTCCGCCGACGCCTTCTGCCACTCGATGGTCCGCAGCCTGGTGGGCGGGCTCATCGCGGTCGGGGAGGGGCGGCGACCGCTGGACTGGCCGGCGAGCCTGCTCGAGCGCGCCGAACGCGCGAGCGAGGTGCCGGTCGCGCCCGCCCACGGGCTGACGTTGCTCGCCGTCGACTACCCGCCGGACGCCGCGCTCGCCGCCCGCACCGGGGTCACCCGGGCCCGTCGGGACGGGTGAGGCCGCCAGGGCGGGCGTCACCCGCGGGCGGTCACGGCACCGAGGCGACCGCCTCGGGGATCGGTGTCCCGCCCGCGACGAGTTCGACCACCGCGCCGTCGCGGGGGTGGTCCAGGAACTCGAGCAGGACGGCCGCGACGTCGTCGCGCGGGATCTCGCCCCGCTCGACGTGCCGGTCGAGGGTGACCCGCCCCGTCCCCGGCTCGTCGGACAGCCCGCCCGGGCGGAGCACCGTCACCCCGAGGGCGGGGCGCGCCAGCAGGTCCTGCTCGGCGGCGAGCTTGGCGCGCAGGTAGGCGGCGAACACGTCGTCCAGGCCCTCGGGGGTGCCGCCCCCGGCCACGAGGTCGGTGCCCATGGAGGAGACCAGCAGGTAGGTCCGCACACCGGCCCGCTCGGCCGCGTCGGCGAGCAGCACCGCGGCGCCCCGGTCGACGCTGTCCTTGCGCGCGGCCCCGCTGCCCGGGCCGGCGCCGGCGGCGAAGACGACGGCGTCGGCACCCCGGACGACCTCCGCGACGTCGTCGACCGAGGCCGACTCCAGGTCGAGCACGGCGGGCGTGGTGCCGTCGGCCTCCAGGTCGGCCCGGTGGTCGGGGTTGCGGACGAGACCGACGACGGTGTCGCCGCGGCCGGACAGCAGGCGGCCGAGGCGGCGGGCGACCTGCCCGTGGGCCCCGGCGATGACGATGCGCATGCCCCGGCCCCTACCCGGGTGGCCCGCCGGCTACCGCGCGGGCCCACGCCAACTGCTCGGGGGTGTCGCAGTCCAGCCACGGGCCGGGCCGGCCCGGCTCGACCGGCGGTGACCAGCGGTCGACGTCGAGCGCGGAGACCACGCGGTGCAGGGCGCGCGGGCCGGCCGGGTCGGTCACCGCGGTGCGGAGCGCGGCGGTGCGCCAGGCGCCGAGCAGGAACTGGTCCCGGCCCGTGTCGTCGACCACCAGCGCCCCGTCGCGGCGCACCCGCCGGCGCAGCTCCCGCACCAGGCCGGCGGTGAGGAAGGGGAGGTCCGCCGCGAGGACCACGACGGTGGGGGTGTGCACGTGCTCCAGCCCGGCGCGGAGCGCAGCCACCGGGCCTCCGCCGGGCGGGGCCTCCCGCATCAGCAGGACGTCGTCCGGGACCTCCTGCGCCGGCCCGACCACGACCCGGGGCCGCGCATCGGCCACCGCGTCGAGGACGGTGGCGAGCAGCGTCCGGCCCCCCACGCGCAGCTGCGGCTTGGCCTGCCCGCCGAGCCGCTCGGCCCGGCCGCCGGCCAGCACCACGGCCGCGTAGGGCAGCAGGGGGTCCACGCCGTCACGGTAGTTCCGCGGGATGGGTACCGTCGCCCGCGTGGGACGAGTCACCAGCCGCACCCCGGTGCTGCGCATCCGCGGTCCGCAGCGCAGCACCCGGCCCGACACGGTCGCCGCCGAGGAGCCGCTCGAGATCCGCCTGGGCGGCACCGCCCTCGCGATCACCATGCGCACGCCGGGCGACGACTTCGACCTGGTGCACGGCTTCCTGGCGACCGAGGGCGTCATCCACGGGGCCGACGACGTCGCCGGCCTGCGCTACTGCGACTCCGTGGACGCCGACGGCCGCAACACCTACAACGTCGTGGACGTCGACCTCGCGCCCGGCGTCCCGGTGCCCGACACCGGATTGGAGCGGAACTTCTACACGTCGAGCTCCTGCGGCGTCTGCGGCAAGGCCAGCATCGACGCCATCCGCACCAAGACCTCCTTCGACGTCGCGGCCGACCCCGTGGAGCTGCCGCTGGAGGTGCTGCTGGCGCTGCCCGACCGGCTGCGCGCCGCCCAGCAGGTCTTCGACAAGACCGGCGGCCTGCACGCGGCGGGGCTGTTCAGCGCGGACGGGGAGCTGCTCGCCCTGCGGGAGGACGTCGGCCGGCACAACGCGGTGGACAAGGTGATCGGCGACGGCGTCCGCGCGGGCCGGCTGCCGCTGGCCGGGCAGGTGCTGATGGTCAGCGGGCGGGCCAGCTTCGAGCTCACCCAGAAGGCGGCCATGGCGGGCATCCCGGTGCTGGCGGCGGTCTCGGCGCCGTCGTCCCTGGCGGTGGAGCTGGCCCGCGAGGTGGGCATCACCCTGGTCGGCTTCCTCCGCGGCGACGGCTGCAACGTCTACACCCGCACCGAGCGGCTCACGGGGGTCGGCGCCTGACGGATCGGCACGCCGCCTGCACGGGTGACGGCCCGCTCGGGGACAGTGCTGGGACGGCTCCGAGTCGTCTGGACGTCTCGTGCCGGCATGGGAAAGCTACGGCCCATGCAGTCCGTGGAGGCCGCGGCGGTGGTGCCGCTCAGCCCCGAGGAGACGTGGGACTTCTTCTGGAGGGACCCTCGGCAGACCGCCCGGTACCTGGCCAGCTCCGTCACCGTCGAGGACTACGAGGTCCGCGCCGACGGCACGCCGCGGTACCGGATGGTGCAGCGGATCGGCCCTCTGCCGGCGATGAGCTGGATCTCCGACTACCACGTGTTCGACCGCCCTCGACGCCACGTGAACCAGACGCTGGACTCCCCTCTGGGCGGCACGTTCTACGGCACCTTCGAGCCCACCGCAGAAGGCACGAGGGTGACGTGGCGCTGGGACGTCGAGCCGAAGAACCTCCTGATCCGCTCGCTGCTCCCTGTGCTCCGACCGGTTCTCGCCTGGTCGTTGCAGAGGGACTTGGACGCGTGGACCAAGGCGGCGGCCGACCTCCTGGCGTAGCGGTCGCGGTGCGCGGCCGGAGCGCCCGGCAAGCCGCAGTGGTGCACACGGGTGCTGTCCCCCTGCTGGTCCGGCTGCCGAACCGGGGACGCGCCCGGGGCAGCCGGGGACGGCCCCCGGCCGCCGCGCGGCCCGGAGGGCCGCGATGTGCTCAGTGGTCGCCGCCGCGCAGTTGGCTGACCACGTGGGCGAGCAGCGGCGCCAGGACCGCGAGCCCGTCCTTCACGCCGCCGGTCGAGCCGGGGAGGTTGACCACCAGGGTGCGGCCGGCGATGCCGGCGAGCCCGCGGGAGAGCACCGCCGTCGGCACCCCGTTCCCGGCCCCGTAGCGGCGCACCGCCTCGGCGATGCCCGGTGCCTCCCGCTCGATCACCGCGCGGGTCGCCTCCGGCGTCACGTCGGTGGGGGAGAGCCCGGTCCCCCCGGTGGTGACGACGACGTCGAACTCGGCGTCGACGGCGTTCCGCAGCACGTTCTCCAGCTCGGTGGCGTCGTCGGGGCGCACGTGGGGCCCCTCGACGTCGAAGCCGAGCGCGGCCAGGCCGTCGGCGAGGGCCTGGCCGCTGCGGTCGTCGTAGACGCCGGCGTAGGCCCGGTTGGAGGCGGTCAGCACCATCGCGCGGGCATCCGGCGGCAGGGCGGCGGTCACCGGGTCCACTCCCCGCTCTTCCCGCCGGTCTTGCGCAGCAGCCGGACGTCGGTGATCGCGGCCCGCGGGTCGACGGCCTTGACCATGTCGATCATCGTCAGCCCGGCCACGGTGACCGCCGTGAGCGCCTCCATCTCCACGCCGGTGCGGTCGGCGGTGCGGGCGGTGGCGGTGATCTCGACGGCGTCGTCGGCGACCTCGAGGTCGACGGTGACGCCGTGCAGCGCGATCGGGTGGCACAGCGGCACGAGGTCCGGCGTCCGCTTCGCCCCGGCGATGCCCGCGATGCGCGCCACCGCCACCGCGTCCCCCTTGGGCACCCCCTCGCCCCGCAGCAGGCCGACGACCTCCGGGCTGACCAGCACGCGGCCGGCGGCGGTGGCCTCGCGGGCGGTGACGCTCTTCGCGGAGACGTCGACCATCCGGGCGGCCCCGGACTCGTCGACGTGGGTGAGACGCGGCTCGCTCACTGCAGGGCTCCCTCGATCAGCACGACGTCCACGGAGGCGCCGGCGGGCAGTTCGGTGACGTCCTCGGGGACGACCACGAGGCAGTTGGCCCGGGCCAGGTGCGCGACCAGGTGCGAACCGGGGCCGCCGACCTGGGAGACCTCGCCGCCGTCGTAGCGGCCGCGCAGGAACTGGCGGCGGCCGGCGGGGGAGCGCAGCGGCCCGGTGAGCCGGGCCGGCGCCCGCAGCCGGTCGGGCGCGGTGTGCCCGAGGGCGCGGCGCAGCGCCGGCCGGACGAAGACCTCGAAGGAGACGAAGGCGCTGACCGGGTTGCCGGGCAGGGTGACCACCGGCACGCCGTCGACCGTGCCGGCGCCCTGCGGGCCGCCGGGCTGCATCGCCACCTTGCCGAACTCCACGGTGCCCAGCGCGCGGAAGGCGTCCTTCACGACCTCGTAGGCGCCGGCGCTCACGCCGCCGCTGGTGATCAGCAGGTCCGCCGTCGCCACCTCGGCGCGCACGGTGGCGAGGAACTGGTCGACGTCGTCGGGGACGAAGTGCAGCCGCCGCGGGACGCCCCCGGCCTCTTCCACCGCGGCGGCCAGCAGCGCGGAGTTTGACTCGTAGATCTGGCCGCGCGCGAGCGGCTGCCCGGGCGCGACCAGCTCGCTGCCGGTGGAGAGCACCAGCACCCGGGGGCGGCGCCGCACCACGAGCTCCGAGACGCCGACCGCCGCGGCCAGGCCCAGCTGGGCGGCGCCGAGCGGCGCGCCGGCGGAGAGCGCGACGGTCCCGGCGGCGATGTCCTCGCCCGCCGCCCGGAGGTGGCTCCCGGCCGCGGGCCGCTCGCGGATCTCCACGACGTCGGTGCCACCGTCGGTGAGCTCCACGGGGACGACGACGTCCGCGCCCGGGGGCAGCGGGGCGCCGGTCATGATGCGGTGGACGGTGCCGGGCGCCAGCGGGACGACGTCGGTGCGCCCGGCGGGGATGTCCTCGGCCACCGGCAGCCGCACCGGCCCGCCGTCCGCGCCGGCGAGCTCGGCCCACCGGCCCGCGTAGCCGTCCATCGCCGAGTTGTCGAAGCCGGGCAGCGGCACCTCGGCGACGACGTCACGCGCCAGCACCCGCCCGTGCGCCTCGGCCAGGGGCACGGTCTCCTCGGGCAGGGCGGGCAGCAGGGCGCTGACCGCCGCCTGGTGTTCCTCGACCGTGCGCACGGGGCACATCCTCGCCCATCGCCGCGCTCCCGACAGCGGCGGTGGCCGGGAGGTGCGGGCATGGCGGCGGTCGTCGTGCTGGGGCAGGTCGGCCGGGACCTGGTGCTGCGGCTCCCGGCGGTGCCGGAGGCCGGCGGCTCGGCCCCCGCCTCCGATCGCAGGGAGCTGCTCGGCGGGAAGGGGGCCAACCAGGCGGTCGCGCTCGCGCAGCTCGGCGTCCCGGTGGGGCTGGTCGGTGCGGTGGGGGACGACGCCGCGGGGCGCGACGTGCTGGCGCAGGCCGCCGCCGACGGCATCGACGTCTCGGGCGTGGTCCCGCGTCCGGGCGCGGCGACGGCGCTCCTGCTCGACCTGGTCGAGGACGGCGGCCGGCGGCGGCTGGTGGAGCACGTCCCGCCCGCGGTGCTGCTCACCCCCGCCGACGTGGCCGCGGCCGGCGGCGTGCTGGCGGGCTGCGAGGTGCTGAGCCTCCAGCTCCAGCAGCCGGGGGCGGCCGTGCGGGCGGCGCTCGGGCTGGCCCCGCCCACGGCGCTGGTGGTGGCCGACGGGGCGCCGGAGGACGCGCTCACGCGGGAGGCGGTCCTCGGCAGGGCGGACGTCGTCCGGGCCGACGCCGCCGAGGCCGAGCTGCTGGTGGGCCACCGGCTCTCCGGCCCCGACGACGCGCGGGACGCCGCCGCGCGGTTGCTCGCGGCCGGCCCCCGGCTGGTGGCGCTGGCGACCGGTGAGCAGGGCGACCTGGTGGCGTGGCGCGCCGGGCCGGCACCGGGGATGGCGGCCGGGGTGGGGGAGGCCGAGCCGGCGTGGGCCGACGGCGAGGTGCTGGTGCCCCGGCTGGGCGGTGCGCCGGTCGACCCCACCGGTGCCGGGGACGCGTGGGTCGCGGCGCTGGTCGCGGCGTTGCGCGGCCGGGGCGGTCCGGAGGAGGCGGCGTGGCTCGGCGCCGCGGCGGCGGCCTCGACGGTCGCGCACGCGGGCGGGCGCCCGGCGCTGGACCCGGCGGCGCTGGCGGAGGTGATCACCCGCGAGCGCGACGGCGGCGGCTCCCGGTTATCGTCCGGTCGTGGCTGAGATCGACCGGATGCTCGAGGCGAACGCGGAATGGGCCGAGCGGTTCCCCGGCAGCAAGCCGGTGGCCCCGGCGCGCAAGGTCGCCGTCGTGGCCTGCATGGACTCCCGGATGCCCCTGTTCCCCCTCCTGGGCCTGGAGGTCGGTGACGCGCACGTCATCCGCAACGCCGGTGGCGTCGTCACCGAGGACACCGTGCGCTCGCTGACCATCTCGCAGCACCTGCTCGGCACCCGCGAGATCGTGCTGGTCCACCACACCGACTGCGGGCTGCAGAAGAGCAACGACGTCGACTTCGCCGACCTGGTGGAGCGGGAGACCGGCCGGCGGCCGCCGTGGTCGGCGCGCACCTTCACCGACGTCGACGCCGACGTGCGCGAGTCCATGCGCCTGCTCCGCGACTGCCCCTACCTGGTCTCGCACGAGGTGCGGGGGACGGTCTACGACGTCGACACCGGGCGGCTCCGCGAAGTGACCTGACCGAACGGCCGGGTGACGACGGGCCTTCGACTGGTATCGTGCTCGGTTGGCGCGTGTGCCGGCTGGTGCCGCGCGTGCAGATCCGTCTCCCGTGCTCGGCGAGGCGATCCCACCAGCCATCCCGACGACGACGGAGGACGCGCGCCGTGCGCACGTACACCCCCAAGCCCGGCGAGGTCGCCCGGGCCTGGCACGTCATCGACGCCACCGATGTGGTGCTCGGTCGACTGGCCAGCCAGACCGCGCAGCTCCTGCGCGGCAAGCACAAGCCCCAGTACGCCCCGCACGTGGACGTCGGCGACTTCGTCGTCATCGTCAACGCCGGCAAGGTCGCCCTCACCGGGTCCAAGCGGGACGACAAGCTCGCCTACCGGCACTCCGGCCACCCGGGTGGTCTCAAGACCATCAACGTGGGTGACCAGCTGCGCACCCACCCCGACCGCGTCATCGAGCGCGCCGTGAAGGGCATGCTCCCGCACAACACGCTGGGTCGGCAGATGCTGAAGAAGCTCAAGGTCTACGCCGGCCCGGAGCACCCGCACGCCGCGCAGCAGCCCCAGACCTACGAGATCAAGCAGGTGGCCCAGTGACCAGCGCACTGACCGTGACCGACGCCGAGGGGCGTCCGGTGCAGACCGTCGGCCGGCGCAAGGAGGCCGTCGTCCGCGTGCGGCTGCTCCCGGGCACCGGCCAGTTCAAGCTCAACGGCCGCTCCCTCGAGGAGTACTTCCCGAACAAGGTGCACCAGCAGCTCATCCGTGAGCCGTTCGTGACCCTCGAGAAGGCCGAGCAGTACGACGTCGTCGGCATCCTCAAGGGTGGCGGCGTCACCGGGCAGGCCGGCGCGCTGCGCCTGGCCATCGCCCGCGCCCTCATCGAGGTCGAGGCCGAGGACCGCCCGGCCCTCAAGAAGGCCGGCTTCCTGACCCGTGACCCGCGGGTCAAGGAGCGCAAGAAGTACGGCCTCAAGAAGGCCCGCAAGGCGCCTCAGTACTCCAAGCGCTGACCGGTACGTCCGTGGGTCGCCTCTTCGGGACCGACGGCGTCCGGGGTCGGGCCAACTCCGACCTCACGCCGGAGCTGGCCCTCTCGGTGGCACGTGCCGCCGCAGGCGTGCTCGCCGACCGCGACGGGACCTCGCGTCCCGTCGCGGTCGTCGGGCGCGACCCCCGCGCCAGCGGGGAGATGCTCGAGGCCGCGGTGGTCGCGGGCCTCACGAGCGCGGGAGCCGAGGTGCTCCTCGCCGGGGTCGTGCCCACCCCGGCGCTGGCCTGGCTGACCGGCCGCAGCGGCGCCGACCTGGGCGTCATGATCTCGGCCAGCCACAACCCCATGCCCGACAACGGCATCAAGCTCTTCAGCCGCGGTGGGCACAAGCTGCCCGACGCGGTCGAGGCCGCCATCGAGCGGACCGTCACCGCCGGTTCCTCCGACGGGCACCGCCCCACCGGCGGCTCGATCGGTCGCGTCAGCGCGCTGGCCGACGGCACCGACGCCTACGTCGAGCACCTGCTCTCCACCGTCGACCGGCCCCTGGGCGGGCTCTCGGTCGTCGTCGACGCCGCGCACGGCGCGGCCGCCGCGGCCGCGCCCGAGGTCTACCGGCGCGCCGGCGCGACGGTGCACGCCATCGGCTGCGAGCCCGACGGCTGGAACATCAACGACGGCGTGGGCTCCACGCACCTCGGCCCGCTGGTCGAGGCGGTCCGGGCGCGGGGCGCCGACATCGGGCTGGCCCACGACGGGGACGCCGACCGCTGCCTGGCCGTGACCGCCGACGGCGAGGTCGTCGACGGCGACGCCATCCTGGCGATCTGCGCGCTGGACCTGCACGAGCGCGGCGCGCTGAAGTCCGACACGGTGGTCGCGACCGTCATGAGCAACCTCGGGTTCCACCACACGATGCGCGACGCCGGCATCTCGGTGAGCACGACCGCGGTCGGTGACCGCTACGTGCTGGAGACCCTGCGAGCCCACGACCTCAGCCTCGGCGGTGAGCAGAGCGGGCACCTGGTGTTCCTGGAGCACGCCACCACCGGCGACGGCCTGCTCACCGGGCTGGCCCTGCTCTCCCGGATGGCCGGCACCGGCGCCTCGCTCGCCGAGCTCGCCTCGGTGGTGCAGCGGCTGCCGCAGGTGCTGGTCAACGTGCCCGTGTCCGACCGGCTCGCCGTCGCCGCGAGCGACGAGGTGGCCGCCGCGGTCAACGCGGTCGAGGCCGAGCTCGGCGACACCGGCCGGGTCCTGCTGCGGCCCTCGGGCACCGAGCAGCTGGTCCGGGTCATGGTGGAGGCCCCCACGCAGGACCAGGCCGACGCGGTCGCGCAGCGGCTCGCCGCCGTCGTCGCCGGGGTCGGCTGACCCGCCCGGCCTCACCCTTCGGGGCCGTGCGGACGCGCGCGGCCCGGGCGCCGGGCCGGTCCCCGGTACCCTCGGTCCAATGTGCGGCATCGTGGGATACGTCGGCCCCCAGGACGCTCTGGCCGTCGTGCTGGAGGGGCTGCGCCGGCTCGAGTACCGCGGGTACGACTCCGCGGGCATCGCCGTCGTCGCCGACGGCGCGCTGAGCTCGGCGAAGAAGGCCGGCAAGCTGGCCAACCTGGAGAAGGTGCTGGCCGACCAGCCGCTCCCGGCCGCGACCATCGGCATCGGGCACACGCGCTGGGCCACCCACGGCGGCCCCACCGACCGCAACGCCCACCCGCACGTCTCCGCCGACGGCGCGGTCGCGGTCATCCACAACGGGATCATCGAGAACTTCGCCGTGCTCCGGGCCGAGTGCGAGGCCGCCGGTGTGGAGTTCAGCTCCGAGACCGACACCGAGGTGGTCGCGCACCTGCTGGCCGACGCCTACACCGCGACGCCGGAGGGTCCCGGCCGGCTGGCCGAGGCGATGCGCGCGGTCTGCCGGCGGCTGGAGGGCGCGTTCACCCTCGTCGCCACGCACGTCGCCGAGCCCGACACGCTCGTCGCCGCCCGGCGCAGCAGCCCGCTGGTGGTCGGCGTCGGGGAGACCGCAGACGGCACCCCCGAGTACTTCCTGGGCTCCGACGTCGCCGCGTTCATCGGGCACACCAAGCAGGCGCGCGAGCTCGGCCAGGACCAGGTCGTCGAGATCGACCGCACCCGCGGTCTCACCGTCACCGACTTCGAGGGCACGCCGGCCGAGCCGACCGCCTACACCGTCGACTGGGACGCCGCGGCCGCCGAGAAGGGCGGCTACGACTGGTTCATGCTCAAGGAGATCGCCGAGCAGCCGCAGGCGATCGCCGACACGCTGCTGGGCCGGCTCGGCGAGGACGGCGAGCTCGTGCTCGACGAGGTCCGGCTGTCGGACCAGGAGCTGCGCGACATCGACAAGATCTTCGTCGTCTCCTGCGGCACGAGCTACCACGCCGGGCTGATCGCCAAGTACGCCATCGAGCACTGGACCCGGATCCCCGTCGAGGTCGAGGTCGCCAGCGAGTTCCGCTACCGCGACCCGGTGCTGGACCGCTCCACGCTGGTCGTCGTCATCAGCCAGTCCGGCGAGACGATGGACACCCTCATGGCGCTGCGGCACGCCAAGGACCAGAAGGCCCGCGTGCTGGCCATCTGCAACGCCAACGGCTCGACCATCCCGCGCGAGTCCGACGCCGTCCTGTACACCCACGCCGGCCCGGAGATCGCCGTCGCCTCGACGAAGGCGTTCCTCGCCCAGGTCGTCGCCTGCTACCTGGTCGGGCTGTTCCTCGCCCAGGTGCGCGGCGTCAAGTACGAGGACGAGATCGCCGCGATCGTCGACGACCTCCGGCAGTTGCCCGGCGCCGTCGAGCAGGTGCTCGAGCAGATGGAGCCGGTGCGGGCGCTGGGCCGGTCGCTGGCCGACGCGGGCACCATCCTGTTCCTCGGCCGCCACGTCGGGTTCCCGGTGGCGCTCGAGGGGGCGCTGAAGCTCAAGGAGCTCGCCTACATCCACGCCGAGGGGTTCGCCGCCGGCGAGCTCAAGCACGGGCCGATCGCCGTCATCGACCAGGGCACCCCGGTCGTCGTCATCGTCCCGTCGCCACGCAGCCGCAACTCGGTGCACGGCAAGGTCGTCTCCAACATCCAGGAGGTGCGGGCCCGCGGGGCGCGCACCATCGTGATCGCCGAGGAGGGTGACGACGACGTCGTCCCGTTCGCCGACGAGCTGATCCGCGTGCCGCGCACGCCCACGCTCATGGCACCCGTGGTGACGACGGTGCCGCTCCAGGTGCTGGCCTGCGAGATCGCCGACACCCGCGGCTACGACGTCGACCAGCCGCGCAACCTGGCCAAGAGCGTCACCGTCGAGTGAAGGACCCCGTCCTCCCCACCCTGCGCACGCTCAGGGTGGGACCCGGGACGGGGCCTGTCGCCAGGTGACCGATCGGCGGCGTGACCGCCGTCCGGGCAGACTGGGCGGGTGATCATCGGGGTGGGCATCGACGTCGTACCGGTCGACCGCTTCGCGCAGTCGCTGACCCGGACGCCGGGGCTGCGCGACCGGCTGTTCACCGCCGAGGAGCAGCGCACGCCGTCGGGTGTCCCCCGGACCGGGGAGTCGCTGGCCGCCCGGTTCGCCGCCAAGGAGGCGCTGGCCAAGGCGCTCGGCGCCCCCGGTGACCTGCGCTGGCACGACGCCGAGGTGACCGTCGGCGCGCACGGCCGGCCGCACCTCGCCGTGCGCGGCTCGGTGGCCGGCCGGGCAGCCCAGCTCGGGGTCACCTCGTGGCACGTCTCGCTGAGCCACGACGGCGGCATCGCCTCCGCGGTGGTCGTCGCCGAGGGGCTGACCCGGGAGGCGCCGTGATCGACCTGCACACCGCCGCGGAGATCCGCGCGGCCGAGACCCCGCTGCTCGCCGCCCTGCCCGACGGCGCGCTCATGCAACGCGCCGCCACCGGCCTGGCCACCGTCTGCCTGCGGCTGCTGGGCCGCCCGTACGGCGCCCGCGTCGCCGTCCTGGCGGGCGCGGGGAACAACGGGGGCGACGCGCTCTTCGCCGCCGCCCGGCTGGCCGCCCGGGGGGCGCGCGCGACCGCCGTCCTGCTCAGCCCCGACCGCGCCCACCCGGCCGCGCTCGCCGCCTTCCGCCGGGCCGGCGGTCGCACCGTCGACGCGGCGGCGGCCGGGCCGGTGCTCGACCGGGCGGACCTCGTGCTCGACGGGATCGTCGGCCTCGGCGGCTCCGGCGGGCTGCGGGAGCCGGCCGCCGGGCTGGTCGAGCGAGCGGCGGCGGGTCCGGCGCTGATGGTCGCCGTCGACCTGCCCAGCGGGGTGGACGCCGACACCGGCGCCGTGGCCGGGGCCGCCTTCCCGGCGATGCACACGGTCACCTTCGGGGCGGTGAAGACCGGCCTCGTCGCCGGGGCCGGCCGCGGTCACGCGGGCGCGGTGCACCTGGTCGACATCGGGCTCGGGCCCCACCTGCCGGCGCCGTCGGCCCGGCAGCTGACCGACGCCGACGCCGCCGCCCGGCTGCCGCTCCCGGACGCCGACGACGACAAGTACTCGCAGGGCGTCGTCGGCGTCGTCGCGGGATCCGCCACCTATCCCGGGGCCGCCGTCCTCTGCACCGGGGCGGCGCTGCGCACGCGGCCCGGGCTGGTGCGCTACGCCGGGACGGCGGCCGACGGCGTCCGGGCCGCGTGGCCGGAGGCGATCGTCACCGACGGGCGCCCGGGGGACGCCGGCCGCGTGCAGGCGTGGGTCGTCGGACCGGGCATGGGCACCGGGGACGACGCCCGCAGCGTGCTGGCCGAGGTGCTCGCCACCGACCTGCCCGTGCTCGTCGACGCCGACGGGCTCACCCTGCTGGCTGCCGAGCCCGAACTGGTCCGCCGCCGGGCGGCGCCGACCGTGCTCACCCCGCACGACCGGGAGTTCGCCCGTTTCGGCGCCGAGCCCGGGGACGACCGGATCGGCGCCACCCGCCGGCTGGCCGCGGACCTGGGTGCCGTCGTCCTGCTCAAGGGCGACGCCACCGTGGTCGCCGACCCCGACGGCACCGTCTTCGTCAACGGCACCGGCACCCCGTGGCTGGCCACCGCCGGCACCGGCGACGTCCTCTCGGGGATCGCCGGCGCCCTGCTCGCCGCGGACCTGCCCGCCGTCGAGGCGACGGCGGTCGCCGCGCACGTGCACGGGCGCGCCGGGCAGGTCGCCGCGGCGCGCGGGCCGTTCGTCGCCGGCGACGTCGTCCGGCACCTGCCGGAGGCGGTCGCGCGGGTGCGCGGTACCGCGCCGGCCGGCCTGCCAGACTCGGGGGCGTGACGAACGGGACCGGTGCGGAGGTGGTCGTCGACCTCGACGCCATCGCGGCGAACACCGCGGCGCTGCGCGAGCGGGTGCGCCGGCCGCTGATGGCGGTCGTCAAGGCCGACGGGTACGGGCACGGGCTGGTGCCCGCGGCGCGGGCCGCGCTCGCCGGCGGCGCCGACCAGCTCGGCGTGGCCGTCGTGAGCGAGGCGCTGGCCCTGCGGGCCGCCGGCGTCACCGCGCCGGTGCTGGCCTGGCTGAACGGCCCGGGAGCCGACATCGCCGCCGCGCTGGCCGCCGACGTCGAGGTGTCGGTCAACGCGAGCTGGGGCCTGGCCGAGGTGGTGGCCGCGGCCCGGGCGACCGGCCGGACGGCGCGCCTGCACCTGTTCGTCGACACCGGGCTCTCCCGCGAGGGCGCCCCCGTCGCCGAGTGGCCCGGGCTCGTCGCGGCCGCGGCCCGGGCGCAGGCCGACGGCGACGTCGTCGTCACCGGGCTGTGGAGCCACCTCGCCTACGCCGACGCCCCCACCCACCCGACCATCGCCGCGCAGGTGCGGGTGTTCGAGGAGGCGGTCGCGGTCGCCCGGGCGGCCGGGCTCACCGACGCGCGCCGGCACCTGGCCAACTCGGCGGCGACGGTCGCCCTGCCCGGCACCTGGTACGACATGGTGCGCCCCGGCGTGGCCGTCTACGGGCTGGACCCGCTGGGCGGCGACCCCGCCGCGCACGGGCTGCGGCCGGCGATGACGGTGCGCGCCCGCGTCGCGCTGACCAAGCGGGTGCCCGCCGGCGCGGGGGTCTCCTACGGCCACACCTACGCGACGACCGCCGAGACCACGCTGGCCCTGGTACCCGCCGGCTACGCCGACGGGGTGCCGCGGGCGGCGGGCAACGTCGCGCCCGTCCTCGCGGCAGGGGAGCAGCGGACCATCGCCGGCCGGGTCTGCATGGACCAGTTCGTCCTGGACGTCGGCGACGCCCCGATCGCCGCCGGGGACGAGGTGGTCCTGTGGGGGCCGGGGGACGGCGGGGAGCCGACCGCGCAGCAGTGGGCGGACGCCGTCGGCACCATCCACTACGAGCTCGTCACCCGCATCGGGGGCCGGTTCGCCCGCCGCTACGTCGGCTCGGCGGGGGCGGTCTGATGGCCCGGAGGCGCTCGCAGCCGGCCCGGCCCTCCGCCGGGCACCCGAAGGCGCGCGCCGCCGGCGTCGTCGGTGCCGTGGTGGGGCTGGCCGCCGCGGGCACCGCGGCCGGCGTCGCGCTGAGCCGCATCGCGGCCCGAAGAGTGCGCGCCGCCGAGCTCGGCCCGGCGGCGGAGGTGGCGACGGCGCTGGCCGAGAGCCGGCTCCGCCAGGTCGACCCGCTCGGCGCCGACGCGCGGCCGGCCGACCGCACCGCCCTCGTGCGGACCGACGACGGCGTGCTCCTGTCGGTCGAGGAGATCGGCCCCCGCGACGCGCCGCTGACCGTCGTCTTCGTGCACGGGTACACGCTGTCGATGGCGTCCTGGGCGTTCCAGCGCCGGACGCTGGCGGCGGAGCTCGCCACCGGGAACGGGCACCGCCCGCAGGCCCGCCTGGTCTTCTACGACCAGCGCGGCCACGGTTCGTCGGGGCGCGGGGCCCCGGAGCACTCCACCATCGAGCAGCTGGCCCGCGACCTGCTGGCGGTCCTGGACGCCCGCGCGCCCCGGGGCCCGGTGGTCCTGGTGGGGCACTCGATGGGCGGCATGACGGTCATGGGGCTGGCCGCGCTGCGGCCCGAGCTGTTCGGCACCCGGGTGCGCGGCGCCGCGCTGATCTCCACCTCCAGCGGCAACCTCGCCGAGCTCAGCTTCGGCCTGCCCGAGATGCTCACCCGCCTGCGCGCCGCCGTGCTGCCGGTCGCCGCCTGGACGATGCGGCACCGGCCGACCTTCGCCGAGCGCACCCGCCGGATGGCGGCCGACCTGGTGTCGGCCGCGACGAAGGCGCTGTCCTTCGGCTCGTCCGAGGTGGACCCGGCGCTGGTGCGCTACGTCGACGCGATGATCGCGGGTACGCCGGTGGACGTCATCGCCGAGTTCTACCCGGCCCTGGCCGGTCTCGACGAGACCGGCCGCCTGGAGCCGCTGCGCCGGGTGCCCACGCTGGTGCTCACCGGCGACGAGGACACGATGATCCCGCAGGGGCACAGCGAGCTCATCGTCGAGCGGCTCGCGCAGACCGGGGAGAACGCCGTCGAGTACGTCGTCGTGCCCGGCGCCGGGCACATGGTGCTGCTGGAGCGGCCCGACGAGGTCAGCGGGGCGATCGCGGGCCTGCTCCGCCGGGTGGGTGCCGACGCCCGCACCGGCAGCTGACCGCGCGGTTCACGAGCCGCCGCCGTCACCACCGCCGCCGCCTCCGGCGTCGAGCCCGAAGCCGGCCGCGCCGCCCAGCGCGGTGTGCGACTGGTGCGCCCCGAACATCGCGCTGCCGCTCGCCGCGTCCCAGCGGCTCCGCCTGATCCGGCGGCCGATCTCGCCCGCGCTCAGCTGTCGCGGCGTCGGCCGCTCGAAGACGGCCGAGCGCAGCGCCGTGTCGGTCATCGCCGCACGTCCGTGCTGCGCGACCAGGACCGCGCTGCCCCCGTCGAGCGACGGGTCGGCGAGCGGCCCCCGGCGGAGGAGCGCTCGACCCGCCCGCGTCGGGGCCCACCGCCCCCGGCGGTGGAGGGATCGGCGGCGGAGCAGCCCGGCATCGGCGAGCCGCCGGGCGAGGCCGGTGATCCGGTCGTCGTTCACCGAGCGCCAGCGGATCGTGTCGACCGACCGGTGCCCGCGGGCACCCACCGCGTCGAGGACGGCCGCCTCGACCGGGTGCCGGCGGAACGCCTCCACCATGGACAGCTCACCGGGCGGGTGCACCCGCAACCGGCCGGATTCGACGAGGACGACGACGGCGGTGTCGACGACGCGCTCCCGCCCACCGGCGAGGAACGCGAACTCGTACAGGTCCAGGTCGGCCATGGCAGTTCCTCCGCGCCGGGGCGTCGTGAGCGCACGGTCGCACGCCACCGGTCCTCGGGGAAGGGTCCGAGGGCGGCTGGTTAGGGTGCGGGGGTGGCCGCTCCCCGTCCGCCCCGGCTCGACGCCGCCGCCGACGAGGTGGCCCGCGCCGCGGCGGCCGCACCCGACTGGGCGGCGCTCGCGGCCACCGCCCGGTCCTGCGTGGCGTGCCCCGAGCTGGCCACGGCCCGGCAGCACGTGGTGGTCGGGGACGTGCCGCACGCCGGCCGTCCCCGCTTCGTGCTGGTGGGCGAGGCGCCGGGGGCGACGGAGGACGAGACCGGCCGGCCGTTCGTCGGGAGGTCCGGGGCGCTGCTGGACCAGCTCCTCACCGAGGCGGGGCTGGACCGCGCGCAGGCCGCGGTGCTCAACGTGGTGAAGTGCCGGCCGCCGGGCAACCGCACCCCGAGGGCGCCCGAGGTGGCGCGGTGCAGCGGCTGGCTGCGCCGGCAGCTGGAGCTGCTCGGCAGCCCCGTCGTCGTCGCGCTGGGGCTCTCCTCGGCCAAGTGGTTCCTCGGGCCGCGCACCGTGCTGGCCGCCGTCCGCGGGCAGGCGCACGAGGTCGACGGCCGCGCCGTCTGGGCCACCTACCACCCGTCGGCCGCCATCCGCTTCGGCCCGAACGGCGCCCCGCGGGCCGGGCTGCTGGCCGACCTGACCGCTGTCGCCGGATCGCTCGAGGAGCAGGGGTGAAGCGCGAGCACGTGCTGCCGGGCCTCGCCGACACGCACGCCCTGGGCGAGGCGCTGGCCGGCCTCACCCGCCCCGGTGACCTGGTGGTCCTGGTCGGGCCGCTCGGCGCGGGCAAGACCGCCCTCACCCAGGGCATCGGCGCGGGGCTCGGCGTCCGCGAGCCGGTCACCTCGCCGACGTTCGTCATCGCCCGGGTGCACCGCGGCGGCCGCATCCCGCTGGTGCACGTGGACGCCTACCGGCTCGGCGGGCACGCCGACGTCGACGACCTCGACCTGGACGCCTCGACCGACGAGTCGGTGACCGTCGTCGAGTGGGGCCAGGGTCTGGTGGAGCAGCTGGCCGACGAGCACCTGGAGGTGCGGCTGGACCGGCGGGACGACGACGTCCGCACCGCCCTGCTGGTGCCGCACGGCGCGGGGTGGACCGCCCGGCTCGACGCGAGCTGAGGCCCCGACCCGCCACGGGGCTCGCCCCGGCTAGCCTCGCGGCCGTGGAGCGGCGGGTGCAGCTGGTCGCGCTGGGTGCGGTCGCACTGCGCGCCCTCGCCGACGGCGACCTGGCCGCGGCCGAGGCGGCCGCTCCCGTGCCGCTCAGCCCGTACCTCGCCGGGCCGGAGTGCCGCGCGGTGTGGCGGATCCGGGCCGAGCAGGTGGTCGCCGACCCGGGGAGCGCCCGCTGGATCACCCGGGTGGTCCACGACCCCGGGCGCGGCGTCTCGGTGGGCCGGGCGGGCTTCCACGGGCCGCCGGACGCCTCCGGCACGGTCGAGGTCGGCTACTCCACCGACCCCCGGTACCGGAGGCAGGGGTACGCCCGGGCGGCGCTGCGCGCGCTGCTGGCGGAGGCGGCCGCGGCACCCGGGGTGACGGCGGTGCGCGCGTCGGTGGGGCCGGCGAACACCGCGTCCCTGGCCCTGGTGCTCGCCGAGGGCTTCGTCGCCGTGGGGGAGCAGGTCGACGAGGAGGACGGTCTGGAGATCGTCCACGAGGTGGCCGCCGGCCCTCGCCTACGCTGAGCGGTCGTGCTGGTCCTCGCGCTCGACACCGCCACCCCGACGCTCGTCGCCGGCCTCGCGCGGTGGACCCCCGACGGCGGCGCGGAGGTGCTCGCCGAGCGCGCCGTGCCCTCGGGCACGAAGCACGCCGAGCTGCTGACCCCGGCGATCCAGGGCGCCCTCGCCGACGCGGGCCTCGCGCTGGACGACGTCGAGGCGGTCGTCACCGGGCTGGGCCCCGGGCCGTTCACCGGGCTGCGGGTGGGCGTGGTCACCGCCGCCGCGATCGCCGACGCCCGCGGGCTGCCGGTGGTCGGCGTCTGCTCCCTCGACGCGATCGGCAGCGGCGCGCGCACGGTGGTCACCGACGCCCGCCGCAAGGAGGTCTACTGGGCCGCCTACGACGACGCCGGCCGGCGGGTCGAGGGCCCCGGGGTGGTCCGCCCCGAGGAGTTCGGCCGAGGTGGGCCGTTCGTGGGCGACCCCGCGTTCGCCGAGCGGCTCGGCGGCCCGGTGACGCCGGCGGAGGTGACGACGGCGGGCCTGCTCCGCGCGGCCACCGCGCAGCTCAGCGACCCCGGCTCGGCCGCGCCGCTGGTGCCGCTGTACCTGCGCCGCCCCGACGCCGTGCCGCCGACGTCGATCAAGGCGGTGACGCGGTGACCCGGCTGCGGCCGATGACGCTCGCGGACCTGCCCGCGGTGATGGGGCTGGAGGACGAGCTCTTCGCCCCCGACACGTGGACCGCGGCGATGTACCGCGACGAGCTGTCCCGCACCGACACCCGCCACTACCTGGTGGCCGAGGACGACGGCGGGGTCGTCGGGTACGCCGGCCTCATCGCCTACGACGACGAGGCGCACGTGGCCACCATCGGGGTGACCGGGGCGCGGCAGGGCGAGGGCATCGGCGCGCGGCTGCTCGACGCGCTGCTGGCCGAGGCCGACCGGCGCGGTGCGCCGGTGGTGCTGCTGGAGGTGCGGGCGGACAACGAGACGGCGCAGGGGCTCTACCGTCGGCGCGGGTTCGCCGAGATCGGCCGGCGGCGCGGCTACTACCAGCCGAGCGGGCAGGACGCCGTCGTGATGAGGAGGGGGACGCCGTGAGCGAGCCGCTGGTCATCGGGTTCGAGACCTCGTGCGACGAGACCGGGGTGGGCATCGTCCGCGGGCACACCCTGCTCTCCGACGCGCTGGCCACCTCGATGGAGGAGCACGAGCGGTTCGGCGGCGTCGTCCCCGAGATCGCCTCCCGCGCGCACCTGGAGGCGATGGTGCCGACGGTGCACCGGGCGCTCGCGGAGGCCGGTGTGCGCGCCGCCGACGTCGACGCGGTGGCGGTGACCAGCGGCCCCGGCCTGACCGGCGCGCTGCTGGTCGGGGTCGCCGCCGCGAAGGCCTACGCGCTGGCGCTGGGCAAGCCGCTGTACGGGGTGAACCACCTCGCGGCGCACGTCGCCGTCGACGAGCTGCAGCACGGGCCGCTCGCCGAGCCGTCGATCGCGATGCTGGTCTCCGGCGGGCACAGCTCGCTGCTGCTGGTGCCCGACCTCGCCCAGGAGGTGCGGTCGCTGGGCCGCACCATCGACGACGCCGCCGGCGAGGCGTTCGACAAGGTCGCCCGCGTGCTCGGGCTGCCGTTCCCCGGCGGCCCGCCGATCGACCGGGCCGCGCGCGAGGGCGACCCGCACGCCATCGCCTTCCCGCGCGGGCTCACCGGCCCGCGCGACCCCGCCTACGACTTCTCCTTCTCCGGCCTGAAGACCGCCGTCGCCCGGTGGATCGAGGCCCGCGAGCGCGCGGGTGAGCCGGTGCCGGTGGCCGACGTCGCGGCCTCGTTCCAGGAGGCGGTCGCCGACGTCCTCACCGCCAAGGCGGTGCGGGCCTGCCGCGACCACGGCGTCGACCACCTGGTGCTCGGCGGGGGAGTGGCGGCCAACTCGCGGCTGCGCGCGCTGGCCGAGGAGCGGTGCGCCGCGGCCGGCATCGTGCTCCGGGTGCCCAGCCCCAAGCTGTGCACCGACAACGGCGCGATGGTGGCGGCGCTGGGCTCGCGGCTGGTTGCCGCCGGCGTGGCGCCGTCGGCCCCGGACCTCGGGGCGGACAGCTCGCTGCCGATCGACGTCGTCAGCCGCTGAGGCCCTCCGTCGAGATCGCGTGAACCCGGCGCTCCAGCGGCTCTGATGTGCCGAGATCACGCGATCTCGTGCGTCAGTCGGTGGTGACGTCGCAGACGAGTGCCGTCGGGGCGCCGGCGACCCGGGTGACGACGACGGTCGCCGTCCCGCCGCCGGGGCCGCGGAGCTGCCGGGCCAGGGTCTCCGGCTCGATCGCCGAGCCGCGCTTCTTCACCACGACGCGGCCCACCCCCCGCTCGCGCAGCAGCGCCTTCAGCTTCTTGAGGTTGAAGGGCAGCACCGCGTCGACCCGGTAGGAGCTGACCCACGGGCTCAGGACCGGGCCGTCGGAGGACAGGTAGGCGATCGTCGGGTCGACGAGGGACGCACCGAGGTCGGCGGCCACCAGCGAGACCAGGCCCGAGCGGATGACCGCGGGGTCGGGCTCGTGCAGCCAGGCCCGCACCGGTCCGGCCGGGGCCGGCCCGGGGTCGGCGTCCGCGGTCAGCTCGTGCACCTCGCCGTCGCGGACGACGGTCGCCCGCCGCCAGGTGGCCGAGACGGCCGGGCCCCAGAGCAGCGCCTCGACGATCGACCCGCCGACCGACACCCACTCCGCCTCCACGCCGCCGGGCACCCGGTCGTGGTCCAGGCCGGGCGCCACCTTCACCACCGACGTCGGCACCGTGGCGAGCAGCTCCACGACGGTCGACCACGGCGGCGACCAGCGGTCGGGGTCCAGCAGCCGCCGCCCGCCGGCCCGCCGGGCGGGGTCCAGGACGGCGGCCCCGCACCCGGCCACCTCGCCACCGCGCGCTGCGGCCACGAGCTCCACCGCGTCGCCGGCCACCACCCAGACGTCGTCGGCGACCCCGAGCGCCTCGGCGTTCGCGGCGGTCAGCTCCCGGGCCACCGGGTCGACGTCGACGGCGAGCACCCGGGCACCAGCGCGGGCGAGCGCGATCGTGTCGGTGCCCGCGGCGCACCCGAGGTCGGCGACGGAGTCGGCGCCCCCGGCCAGCAGCCGGGCCGCGCGCCGGGCGGCGAGCTCGGGCCGCCCGGCCTGCTCGAGGGTGTCGCCGGTGAACAGCATCCGGTCGGCGTCGGCCCCGAAGGCCGCCCGGGCCCGCTGCCGCTGCCGGGCGGTGCCCCACGCCGGGCCGGCGAGGTCGGTGCCCACCTCGGCGCGCAGCCGCGTCAGCGCGGCCACCGCGTCGACCCCCTCGGCCAGCAGCGCCGCCGCGCGCGCCAGCGCCGCCGTGCCCTCCGGCGTCGTCAGCGCGCGCAGCTGGCGCACCGTCTCGGCGGTCTGCTCCTCGGATGGCCGGTCCACCGGCACAGCGTGGCGCACGCGCTGGTCGGCGCCGACGTCACCCACCCCGGCGACCGGGTTGAGTGGCTGGCACTCTCCTGGGTAGAGTGCCAAACGACACGGGCTGGCGCCCGACCCCCGCGACGGCGGGTGCCTGACCTCGTGCCACAGCATCGAACATCCCTGCCGTCCGACACCGAAGGGGGCGTCACCGACGTGACGACCGCTACCAAGGTCAGCATCAAGCCGCTGGAGGACCGGGTCGTGGTCCAGGCCAACGAGGCCGAGACCACCACCGCTTCCGGTCTGGTCATCCCGGACACCGCCAAGGAGAAGCCCCAGGAGGGCACCGTCGTCGCCGTCGGCCCCGGCCGCATCGACGACAACGGCAACCGCGTCCCGCTCGACGTGAACGTCGGCGACGTGGTCATCTACTCGAAGTACGGCGGTACCGAGGTCAAGTACGCCGGCGAGGAGTACCTGGTGCTCTCCGCCCGCGACCTGCTCGCCGTCGTGGAGAAGTGACCGCAGGTCGCTAGCTCCACCGCGTAGCACCCCGACCGCCCCGGGCGACCCGAACTCGGGTCCCGGGGCGGTCGTCTTTCGCCCTGCACTGACTGATCGGAAGGGCCCATGGCCAAGATCATCAAGTTCAACGAGGACGCCCGCCGAGCTCTGGAGCGCGGTGTCGACAAGCTCGCCGACGCGGTCAAGGTGACGATCGGCCCGCGCGGCCGCAACGTCGTCCTCGACAAGAAGTTCGGCGCCCCCACCATCACCAACGACGGCGTCACCATCGCCCGCGAGGTCGAGCTCGAGGACCCGTACGAGAACCTCGGCGCCCAGCTGGCGAAGAACGTCGCCACCAAGACCAACGACGTCGCCGGTGACGGCACCACGACGGCGACCGTGCTCGCCCAGGCGCTGGTCCACGAGGGCATGCGCAACATCGCCGCCGGCGCCAACCCGATGGCGCTGGGCCGCGGCATGCGCGCCGCCGTCGACGCCGTGCACGCCGCCCTCGACGCCGCCGCCACCCCCGTGGAGAAGCGCGAGGCCATCGCCGGCGTCGCCACCATCTCCGCGCAGGACGCCGAGGTCGGCGAGCTGATCGGCGAGGCGATGGAGCGCGTCGGCAAGGACGGCGTCATCACCGTCGAGGAGAGCAACACGCTCTCCACCGAGCTCGACGTCACCGAGGGCGTGCAGTTCGACAAGGGCTACCTCTCGCCCTACTTCGTCACCGACCCCGAGGCGATGGAGGCCGTCCTCGAGGACGCCCTCGTGCTGCTCGTCAGCGGCAAGATCAGCGCGCTGGCCGACCTGCTCCCGCTGCTGGAGAAGGTGCTGTCGACCGGCGGCCGCCCGCTGCTGATCGTCGCCGAGGACGTCGAGGGGGAGGCGCTCTCCACCCTCGTCGTCAACTCGATCCGCAAGACCATCAAGGTCGTCGCGGTGAAGTCGCCCTTCTTCGGCGACCGGCGCAAGGCGTTCATGACCGACCTCGCCGTCGTCACCGGCGGCCAGGTGGTCAGCGAGGACGTCGGCCTCAAGCTCGACCAGGTCGGTCCCGAGGTGCTCGGCACCGCCCGGCGGGTCACCGTCACCAAGGACGAGACCACCATCGTCGACGGCGGCGGCACCTCGCAGGCCATCGGCGACCGCGTGGCGCAGATCCGCCGCGAGATCGACGCCACGGACTCCGACTGGGACCGGGAGAAGCTGCAGGAGCGGCTGGCCAAGCTGGCCGGCGGCATCGGCGTCATCCGGGTCGGCGCGGCCACCGAGGTGGAGCTCAAGGAGCGCAAGCACCGCATCGAGGACGCCATCGCCGCCACCCGCGCGGCGGTGGAGGAGGGCGTGATCCCCGGCGGCGGCTCCGCCCTGGTGCACGCCGCGAGCGCGATCGACGCGCTCTCGCTCGAGGGCGACGAGCTCACCGGTGCCCGCGCGGTGCGCACGGCGCTGGACGCCCCGCTGGTGCAGATCGCCGACAACGCGGGCTTCGAGGGCCGCGTCGTCGTCGCCAAGGTGCGCGAGGCCGGTGCCGGTCAGGGCTTCAACGCCGCGACCGGCGAGTACGGCGACCTGGCCGCGCAGGGCGTCATCGACCCGGTGAAGGTCACCAAGGCCGCGCTGGGCAACGCCGTCTCCATCGCGGCGATGGTGCTCACCACCGACTCCGCCGTCGTCGAGGCGCCGGAGGAGGAGGACGACCACGGTGCCGGTGGCCACCACACCCACGGTCACTCGCACGGCCACGGGCACAGCCACTGATCTCGGCGATGATCAGGTGACCTGATCGGGGCGCGTCCTCCCTCACCGTCTGCCGTGGGGGAGGGCGCGCCACGGCGAGGGAGGACGTCACCGCACACGCGAGAGGGCCCGGTCCAGGAAACCTGGACCGGGCCCTCTCGGCGTTCGTGGGGGGGCTACACCCCGGCGGCGACGGCGGCCGGCTCGGCGGCGATCAGCCGGGCCCGCTCCTCCTCGCTCATGCCGCCCCAGACGCCGTAGGGCTCGCGGACGGCGAGAGCGTGCTTGAGGCACGCGTCGATCACCGGGCACCGCGAGCAGACGGCCTTGGCCGCGGACTGCCGCCGCGCCCGGGCCGGCCCGCGCTCTCCGTCGGGGTGGAAGAAGAGGGACGTGTTCTCGCCACGGCAGGCGCCGTGGAGCTGCCAGTCCCAGACCTCGGCCACGGGCGTCGGGAGTCTGCGGATGTCGGCCATGTCTCCTCCGGGAACTCGGTAGAGCCGGAGGGGGCTGTCCGGCTGCAAGGGGCCCGGTGCCCTCGCCGTCCCACGTCCAAACACAGCCGATTCGCAACTTTTGCCCCGTGTGCGCTCCGTCACCTGGTCACCGAGGCGCTCACCCCCCGGGGTGAGGGCGTCTGTTCCCCCGCGGGGGAGTCGATCACTGTGGCTCCAGGTCGTGCTGACGTCCGGGATGGGGGAGCTACCCGGACCGGCTGCCCGACCGGCGCGGAGGTGGAGGGCCCACCAGGGCTCTCCACCTCCGGCGACGCCCGGCCGGGTGCCCTCCCGGCCGGTGGGGGGACCCGGCCGCCGGCCGGGAGGAGCGAGGAGCTGGCGTGATCGACGACAGGATGCGCGCACCGGTGCACGGCGCGACCGTGTGGGTGTACGACGAGCGACGGCGGGTCCGGGACGACGTCGCCTCGCGGCTGGTCGCCCTGCCCTTCGTCGGCCGGGTCGAGGTGGTCGGTGACGCGCAGTCGCTGATGGCCCGCCTGGCCACCCGCACGCCCGACGTCCTGGTCGTCGGGACGCAGCGCGCCGTCGACACGGGGCTCTCCGCCGCCACGCAGGCGCTGCGGTCGCACCCTGGCCTGCCGGTGCTCGTGCTCGGCGCCCCCGACGACGCCGAGAGCGTCCGGGCGGCCGTTGCCTTCGGGGCCCGCGGCTACCTGCGCTGGGACGCCAGTGCGATCGAGATGGGCCTGGGTCTCTCCCGCGTCGGGCTGCGGGCCGACGGCCGGATCCCGCAGCAGGCGACCGCGCCCGCGCCCGCGTGGAGCGGTGCCGCCCCGCTGGTGGGCTCCGCGCCCACCACGGTGCGCTCGACGGTGCGCGACGCCGCCCCGGCGGTGGCGCTGTCCATGCGCGAGATGCAGGTGCTCACCGGGATGAGCCAGGGCAAGAGCAACGCCCAGATCGGCCGGGAGCTCTACCTCTCCGAGGACACGATCAAGACCCACGCCCGCCGGCTGTTCCGCAAGCTCGGCGCGAAGGACCGTGCCGAGGCCGTCGCGACGGGCTTCCGCCGCGGCATCATGACCTGAGCGGTCGCCCGCCCGGCAGGTGCACACCGAGGGCCGCCTCCCGGACCGGGAGGCGGCCCTCGGTGCGTTCTGCGTCCGCCCCGTCGTGGCCGACCTCCGTGACATGGGGCCCTGGACGACCCCGCAGACCCCGACTTCCCGCATCTCGGCGGGAAGAGGCAGCACGCGGAGGCGCTCAGCGCAGCCGGGGGACGGCACGTGGCCGCGGTGCGGTCCGTGGGACCGCCGTGTCGCAGCTCAGTCGTCGCGGGCGTGGCGGCCGGTGCGCCCGCCGCTGGGCTCGTCCCGCTCGGCGAGCGCGGCGATCCCGTCGGCGTACCCGCTGGCGTAGTCCCAGCTGACGTAGTCGTCGGGGTTCGGGTCGAACGGGGGCTCGTGCCGGCCGGTCTGCCCCTCGTCGAGGAGCTGGCGCAGGTTGGCCTGCATCAGCGCCCAGTCGACGTGGTGCTCTTCCTCGCAGTCAGGGCAGTCGACCACGATGCCCTTGATGCCGGTCGGCTCGAGCAGGGTGCGGAAGACCTCGAGCTCGGCCAGGTCGTCGAGCACCCCGGCCCGCTCCTCCATCGTGAGCGGCGGAGGCGCTGGCCCGTCGGCCGGGCCGAAGTCCGGCCCGAAGGCGTCGTCGAACGGAGACACGGTCACACGGTAGCCGTCGAGCAGGCGGAGCACCGCCCCCTCCGGCCCGCCGCCTACGATCAGGGCCAGGTCCCGCGCGCCCGCGAGGTGTGTCGACCGGTGTCCGACCCGAACCGCGCCGAAGGGTGGCCGCGCACATGCAGCCCGACTCCGTGCCCGAGCTGCCGGCGAAGTTCGCCCGGCTCGGGCTCACCTACGACGACGTCCTGCTCGTGCCCGGGGCGTCCGACGTCGTCCCGGCCGAGGTGGACACCAGCAGCCGGGTGACCCGGCGGATCACGCTGGCGGTGCCGCTGCTGTCCAGCGCGATGGACACCGTGACCGAGGCCCGCATGGCGATCGCCATGGCCCGCGTCGGTGGCATGGGCGTGCTGCACCGCAACCTGTCCGCGGAGGAGCAGGCCGGCCAGGTCGACCTGGTCAAGCGGTCGGAGGCCGGCATGGTCACCAACCCGGTCACCTGCTCGCCGGACAACACGCTGGCCGAGGTCGACGCGCTGTCGGCCCGCTACCGCATCTCCGGCGCGCCGGTCGTCGACGACGGCGGCGTCCTGGTGGGCATCGTCACCAACCGCGACATGCGGTTCGAGACCGACATGAACCGCCTCGTGCGCGACGTCATGACGCCGATGCCGCTGGTCACCGCCCCCGTGGGGGTCGACCCGGACACCGCCCTCGGGCTGCTGTCCCGGCACAAGATCGAGAAGCTGCCGCTGGTCGACGACTCCGGCCGCCTGCGCGGGCTGATCACCGTCAAGGACTTCGTGAAGCGCGACCAGTTCCCGCTGTCCACGAAGGACGCCGACGGGCGGCTGGTCGTCGGTGCGGCGCTCGGCGTCGGCGAGGACGCCTACGAGCGCGCCGGGCTGCTGGTCGACGCCGGCGTCGACGTGCTCGTCGTCGACACCGCGCACGGTCACCAGCGCGCGGTGCTGGAGATGGTGACCCGGGTCAAGAAGGACTTCGGCGGCGAGGGCGGGCTGGAGGTCGTCGGCGGCAACGTCGCGACCCGCGCCGGTGCGCAGGCCCTCGTCGACGCCGGGGCGGACGCGGTCAAGGTCGGCGTGGGCCCCGGCTCGATCTGCACGACGCGCGTGGTCGCCGGTGTCGGCGTGCCGCAGATCAGCGCCATCTACGAGGCCTGGCTCGCCGCCGGCCCCGCCGGGGTCCCGGTCATCGCCGACGGCGGGCTGCAGTACTCCGGCGACATCGCCAAGGCCCTCGTTGCCGGCGCCGACACCGTGATGATCGGCGGCCTGTTCGCCGGGGTCGAGGAGGCACCGGGCGAGCTGGTCTTCATGAACGGCAAGCAGTACAAGACCTACCGCGGCATGGGCAGCCTCGGCGCGATGCAGAAGCGCGGCAACCAGTCGTTCAGCCGGGACCGCTACTTCGCCGACGACGTGCTCTCCGACGACAAGCTCGTCCCCGAGGGCATCGAGGGCCAGGTCCCCTACCGCGGCGCGCTCTCCGGTGTCGCCCACCAGCTCGTCGGCGGCCTGCGCGCCTCCATGGGCTATGCCGGGGCCGGCACCGTCGCCGAGCTCAAGGAGCGTGGGCAGCTGACCCGCATCACCTCCGCGGGCCTGGTCGAGAGCCACCCGCACGACATCCAGATGACCGTCGAGGCACCGAACTACCGGGGGCGCTGAGCATGAACGCGCGCGACACCGTCGACATCGGCCTCAACCGCTTCGCCCGCCGGGGCTACGACCTCGACGAGGTCTCCATCGTCCCCTCGCGGCGGACCCGGGACGTCGACGACGTCTCGACCGCCTGGCAGATCGACGCCTTCCGGTTCGGCATCCCGCTGGTGACCAGCCCCAGCGACGCCGTCGTCAGCCCGGCGACGGCGATCGCCGTGGGCCGGGCCGGGGGGCTCGGCGTCCTCAACGGCGAGGGCCTCTGGACCCGCTACGACGACCCCGCGCCCGTGTACCGCCGGATCGCCGAGGCGGCCGCCGCCGGCGCCCCGCCGGTCGCGCTGCTCCAGGAGGTCTACGCCGAGCCGGTGAAGACCGACCTCATCACCGCGCGGATCAAGGAGATCGGCGAGGCCGGCGCCACGACGGCGATCCGCATCTCGCCGCAGCACACCGAGCAGCTCGCGCCCGCAGCGCTCGCCGCCGGGGTGGACCTGCTGGTCATCCAGGGCACGATCGTCTCGGCCGAGCACGTGACCAGCCAGGGCGGTGCGCTGAACCTCAAGGAGTTCATCGCCGACCTCGACGTCCCGGTCATCGTGGGCGGCGCGGCGAACTACACCACCGCCCTGCACCTCATGCGCACCGGCGCGGCCGGCGTGATCGTGGGGGTCGGCGCCGACACCTACTCGACGACGGACGCCGTCATGGGCATCCGCGTACCGCTGGCCACCGCGATCGCCGACGCCGCCGCGGCCCGCCGCGACTACCTGGACGAGACGGGCGGCCGGTACGTGCACGTGATCGCCAACGGCCGGATCGAGACCAGCGGCGCGATCGCCCGCGCGCTGGCCTGCGGCGCCGACGCCGTCCAGCTGGGGGAGCCGCTGCGGATCGCCGCCGAGGCCCCGGCCGGCGGCGTGTGGTGGGACTCGGTGGCCGCCCACCCGCGGCTGCCGCGCGGTGCGACCTCGGCGCCGGTCGAGCCGGCGGGCTCCCTGGAGGACGTGCTGCTCGGCGCGGCGGAGTCCGCCGACGGGCGCACCAACCTCTTCGGTGCGCTGGCCCGCACGATGGCCAAGACCGGGTACTCCGACCTCAAGGAGTTCCAGCGCGTCGACCTCGTCGTCGGGGGCTGACCGCGTGGAGTTCCCCACCGTCCTCGTCGTCGACTTCGGCGCCCAGTACGCGCAGCTGATCGCCCGGCGCATCCGCGAGGCGGGCGTCTACTCCGAGATCGTCTCCTCGGACGTGCCGGCCGAGGAGATCATCGCCCGCAAGCCGGCGGCGATCGTGCTCTCCGGCGGCCCGTCCAGCGTCTACGCGCCCGAGGCCCCGCAGGTGGACCCGGCGCTGTTCGAGTCCGGCGTCCCGGCGTTCGGCATCTGCTACGGCTTCCAGGCGATGGCGGCCTCGCTCGGCGGCACGGTCGCCCGCACCGGCGACCGCGAGTACGGCGGCACCCCGCTCACCGTCACCACCGGCGCGCGGTTGTTCGGGTCGCTACCGGTCGAGCAGAACGTGTGGATGAGCCACGGCGACGCCGTCTCGGCCGCGCCGCCCGGGTTCACCGTCACCGCCACCTCCACCGGCGCCCCGGTCGCCGCCTTCGAGGACGTCGACCGCAGGCTGGCCGGCGTGCAGTTCCACCCCGAGGTGCGGCACACCGCGCACGGGCAGACGGTGCTCGAGCACTTCCTGTTCGACATCGCCGGCCTCGAGCCGACCTGGACGATGAGCAACGTCGTCGACGAGCAGGTCGCGCTGATCCGCGAGCGGATCGGCGACCGGCGGGCGCTGTGCGCGCTCTCCGGCGGCGTCGACTCAGCTGTCGCCGCGGCGCTGGTGCAGCGGGCGATCGGCGACCGGCTCACCTGCGTCTACGTCGACCACGGGCTGATGCGCGCCGGGGAGACCGAGCAGATCGAGCGGGACTTCGCCGCCACCACCGGCGCGGACCTGCGGGTGGTCGACGCCAGCGAGCAGTTCCTCGCCGCCCTGGCCGGGGTCAGTGACCCGGAGGAGAAGCGGAAGATCATCGGCCGCGAGTTCATCCGGGTGTTCGAGCAGGCGGCCACCGACGTCGTCGCCGACGCCCAGGCGCACGGCGAGACGGTCGACTTCCTGGTGCAGGGGACGCTCTACCCCGACGTCGTCGAGTCCGGCGGCGGCAGCGGGACGGCGAACATCAAGAGCCACCACAACGTGGGTGGGCTGCCCGAGGACCTCACCTTCACCCTGGTCGAGCCGCTGCGGACGCTGTTCAAGGACGAGGTGCGCGAGGTGGGCCGGCAGCTCGGCCTGCCCGACCGGCTGGTGCAGCGCCAGCCGTTCCCCGGGCCCGGGCTCGGCATCCGCATCGTCGGCGAGGTCACCCGCGAGCGCCTCGACGTGCTCCGCGCGGCCGACGCCATCGCCCGCGAGGAGCTCACCGCGGCCACGCTGGACGGCGAGATCTGGCAGTGCCCGGTGGTGCTGCTGGCCGACGTCCGCTCGGTCGGCGTGCAGGGCGACGGGCGCACCTACGGCCACCCGGTCGTGCTGCGCCCGGTGTCCAGCGAGGACGCGATGACCGCCGACTGGACCCGGCTGCCCTACGACGTGCTGGCGAGGATCTCCACCCGGATCACCAACGAGGTCGAAGAGGTCAACCGCGTCGTCCTCGACGTGACCAGCAAGCCGCCCGGCACCATCGAGTGGGAGTAGGAGGACCCCCTTCCTCCCCACCCTCCGCAGGCTCAGGGCGGGGCCCTGGAAGGGGGCCGTTCCAGCACGTCACCGGGGCCGTTCCAGCAGCTCGCCCGGTGCGGTCGCGGGGCGGCGCGGTCCGTGGTGAGCTGGGGCCTTCGCCGGGTCGATGGGGACGGGGGCGCGGGTGACCGGGACGTGGCCACTCGTGCCGAGCGTGCTCGCCCTGATCGGCATGGGGCTGGTGATCGTGCTGGCCGGGGTGCGGCTGACCCGGGTGGCCGACTCGCTGGCCGAGCGCACCGGCATGGGGGACGCCCTCGGCGGCGCGTTGCTGCTCGGAGCCGTCACGTCGCTGCCCGGCATCGTGACCACGGTGACCGGGTCCCTCGAAGGGGACCCGGGGTTCGGCCTGGCCAACCCGGTGGGCGGCGTCGCCGTGCAGACCGTGTGGCTGGCCATCGCCGACCTGGTCTACCGCCGGGCCAACCTCGAGCACGCGGCCGCCTCGCTGGAGAACCTCCTCCAGGCGCTGATCCTGGTCGCGCTGCTGGCCGTCCCGGTGATCGCCTACGCGACGCCCGACCTCCGGCTGGGCTGGGTCCACCCGATCACGCTCCTGATCCCGGTCGTGTACGGGTACGGCCTCCACCTGCTCCGGCGGCTGCGGAAGTCGCCGATGTGGGAGCCCGTGCTCACCTCGGCGACGGAGAAGGAGGGCGAGGGGCCCGAGGCCAGCCACGCGCGGATGAGCTCGCTGTGGATGCAGCTGGCCGCCCTGGGCCTGGTGGTGGGTGTGGCCGGGTGGGTCATCGGCCGGGCCGGCCTCGGCATCATCGCCTCGACCGGGCTGCCGAGCACCCTGGTCGGCTTCACCTTCACCACGGCGATCACGTCGCTCCCGGAGCTGGTGGTGCTCGTGACCGCCGTGCGCATGGGCACGCCGACCCTGGGCGTCGGCAACATCATCGGCGGCAACACCTTCGACACGCTGATGATCGGGATGGCCGACGTGTTCTACCTGGCGGGCCCGGTCTACCGCGACGCCGGCGACCCGAGCCTGGTGCTCCTCGGTGGGACGATGCTCATGACGGCGGTGCTGGCCGGTGGGCTTGTCGTGCGCGACCGCAAGGGGATCGGCTTCGAGGGGTTCGTCATCCCGCTCATCTACGCGGCGACGGTGGGGTTGATCTACGCGACCGGCTGACCCCCCGGACGCGGCGAGGGCCCGGGAGCGGTCGCTCCCGGGCCCTCGCACCCCGCCCTCCCGCCGGTCAGCCCCGGCTGCGCGGCTTCCGCAGCTCCCGGACCAGCAGCGCCACCCCGGCACCGATCAGGAAGACCCAGAGCAGGGTGCCGTCGTCCAGGAGGGTGAACGGCAGGACGGCACCGACCATCGCCGAGAGCGCCAGCACGACGAACAGCACGCCCGGGACGAGGGCGACCAGGTCGACCCTGCGGCGGGGCTCCGGCGCCGGCCGGTCCTCCGTCTCCAGCGGCTGGACCATCTGCCACTGCTGCTCCTGCCAGGCCGTCGGCGTGGTCGGGAACTCGCTGTAGTCAGCCACGGGACACCTCCACCTGTCCGATACCGCTGTGGATCTCGAGCTCGATCTCGGGCTCGCCGTCGTCGGTCCACCGGGCCGAGCCGAGGCCGGCGTGGAAGCCGCCCCCGGTGCCGCTGTCGCCGAAGACGTCGATCTCCCCGACGCCCTGGTCCGCGGAGACCCGCACGTCGGCGGAGCGCGGGACGACCACCTCGACGTCGCCGACGCCGTGGTCGATCCGCACCTCGAGGGCCTCGTCGAGGTCGTCGAGGGGCACCTCGGAGAGGTCGACGACCAGGTCGCCGATGCCCCCGCTGTAGACCTCCCGGACGTCGGCGACCGACTGCGGGCGGTACGTGCGGTCGCCGATGCCGTTGCCGCCGGACGGCGCGGTCGTGACGGTCAGCAGCGCGAGGGAGAGGACCACCCCGAGGACGATCAGCCCGCCGCGCGCGATGCGGCCCCCGGTGACCGCGCCGACGACCAGGCCGGCGCCGACGACGAGCAACGCCGTGGCGAGGAAGGCCGTCGGGCCGGGGTCCCAGCCGGTGATCCGGGACAGCAGCGCCAGCAGGCCCATGAGGATGAGCAGCCCGGCGATGGTGACGCCCGGCACCGGCGACCGCGGTCCGACGGGGCCGCGGACGCGGGCCCGCACCGCGGGCCGCCCGGACGCGGCGGGCTCGGCGCCGTCGGCGGCGACCGGCATGAGCAGCCAGAGCAGCAGGTACACCAGCACACCGGTGCCGCCGGCGAGGGCGAGGGCGACGAAGCCGAC